>NZ_JBQYSN010000017.1:0-68868 GCF_052686535.1 Agrobacterium sp. DKPNP3
CGCGCTCCAGATCCTGTCCGCCCGCCTCCCGGCAGATCGTCACCGACCGCAGACGGATTTTTTCATGCTCCGCGTTGCGGTCGAGATCGATCGTGAGGCCGTGCTGCTCGACGCTATCCATTTGAATGAGAGCGTTGCGAAAGACCGAAACGCGCTGCAACGTCGCCTTCCAGCTGGCGATCGGGCCGAAATTATCGATATACCAGCGCAGCGCCGTGTTGACCTGGTTGAACGCTCCAACGGCCATCATCAGCCCGCCGAAGGTGAGGTTGCCGGAAAAATAGACCGGTGCCGCAATCAAAATTGGCGCGACCACCGCCAGCCAGCCATAACCTGCGGAGACCCATGTCAGATGCGTCAAGGCCATGGCAAGCCCGCGAATGACGCCGAGCACGGCGTCGATATCGATGCCGATGCGGCGTCTCTCGTTTTTCTCACCTCCAGCGAGCGCGATCGCCGCGAGATTTTCGCTTGCCCTCATCAACGAAAAGCGCAGCTCCGCCTCCTTTGAGTAACGCTCGGCATTCAACCCCACCAGCCGATACCCGACGAGATTGCTGAGAAGCGAGGCCGACCCTGCATAAAGGATCGCCGCCCAGACCATATAGCCCGGTACCGCGTAGGTATCGCCACTGATCGTGATTGCAAAGCCCGCCGAAAGTGACCAGAGGACACCGATGAAGCTGACGAGCAGTATCGTTGCATTGACGAGGCCGATGGAAAGGGCTGTGCTGCTTTCCGCAAGATTGCGGACGTCGTCATGCAGGCGCTGATCCGGGTTGATGGAAATCGTGCCAAAGCTGGCGAGCCGGGCCGCGCGACCCGGCTTCAGCCACTGGTCCACCATATCCTTGGCGAGACCCTCGCGCATGTTGAGAGCCGTCATCTGGTTGAGCCAGGTCTGGATGACATTGAGCAGCAATAGTAGCCCGGCAATGATGGCGAAAACTTCGAGCTGATGAAGGAAGGCATCGAGATCGCGCCGCTCAAGTGCGTTATAAAAGGGCGCGTTCCATTCATTGAGCCTGATCTGCCCGTAGGCAGTGAGCAATATCACCGTCAGCAGAGCCACCGATAGCAGGATTAGCCGCGTGCGCACCGGCGACGTCCAGAAGGCACGGCCCATCATGCGCAGCTGTGCTGGAAAATCGAGATCGAAACCCGAAAGATTAGCCGCGCCTTTGCGCTGATCGTCGGTTACCGATGTTGCCATTCATTCCATTCCGAAACGTCAATCGGCAAAGAAAGCGGGTCGCGATTCTGCGCCTTGCGATGCCAAGCAATAACATGCCGTTCACCCTTGTCCACAATCGCGGCAAAATCTGAACGGCAGTGACTAAAAAGCCGGGGCAATTCTTTGTGCGGGGAAGTACCGCCATCCAAAGCGAACAATGCGATTGCCCCCGGAAATGATCCTTGCTTTCTCTTCCTGCATTGCACAAAATCCCGTTAATTTCAGAGGGGCGGACAACCGCATAAACCGGAAAACCGGGCAAGGCAGATTAATGGCGATCAAAGCGAGCATCTATCATCTGACGCATTATAAATACGATAACCCGGTCCGCCTTGGACCACAGATTATAAGACTGAAGCCCGCCTCGCATTCCCGAACCCGCGTCATCAGCCATTCGCTCAAGGTTTCGCCTACAAACCACTTCGTGAACCTTCAGCAAGACCCCTACGGCAATTACCTCGCCCGCTTCGTTTTTCCCGAGCCGGCGACGGAGTTCAAGATCGAGGTCGATCTTGTCGCCGATATGACGGTTTATAATCCGTTCGACTTTTTTGTAGAGGAAGAGGCGACCAAGTGGCCCTTCGATTATCCGCAGGAACTGCGGGACGATCTTTCCATTTACATGAAGCCGGAGCCAGCGGGCCCTTTGCTCTCCGCCTTCATGGCCACCGTCGACCGCACACCTGGGCAACCGACCGTAGATATGGTTGTCGGCCTCAATGCCCGGCTGCAGCAGGAAATTGGGTACGTGATCCGCATGGAACCCGGCGTCCAGACGCCCGAGGAGACGCTCGCCTCCGGCAAGGGTTCGTGTCGCGACACAAGCTGGCTGCTGGTGCAGGTTCTGCGGCACCTTGGGCTCGCGGCACGCTTCGTGTCGGGATATCTCATTCAGCTGACGCCTGATCTCAAGGCCCTCGATGGCCCCTCCGGGACCGAAGTCGATTTTACCGATCTGCACGCCTGGGCCGAAGTCTATATGCCCGGTGCCGGCTGGATCGGCCTCGACCCGACCTCCGGGCTGCTGACGGGAGAGAGCCATATTCCACTCGCGGCAACGCCACATTACCGCAATGCGGCACCGATCTCGGGTGGATATTTCGGCCACGCCAATACCGAATTCGCCTTCGACATGCAGGTTCGGCGGGTTGCGGAAACGCCGCGCATCACGAAACCGTTCTCCGATGAGAGCTGGGACGATCTTAATGCTCTCGGCCATAGGGTGGATGAGGTTCTCAACAGCCATGATGTCCGGTTGACAATGGGCGGCGAGCCGACGTTCGTATCCATCGATGATTTCGAGTCCGACGAATGGAATACCGGCGCGGTGGGGCCGACAAAACGTGAGAAAGCAGACATCCTGATCCGCCGTCTGCGGGAACGCTTCGCACCGGGCGGCTTTTTGCATTACGGACAGGGAAAATGGTATCCCGGCGAAAGCCTGCCGCGCTGGACTTTCTCGCTTTACTGGCGAAAAGACGGTCTCCCCATCTGGCAAAATCCTGATCTGATCGCCAATGAGGGCGCAGACACGGGCGTTGGTGCCGACGATGCGCAGAAACTACTAGGCGGCATCGCAACACAGCTCGGCATCGAAGGCGATCTGGTGTTGCCCGCCTATGAGGATCCAGCCGAATGGATCATCAAGGAAGGAAGCCTTCCCGACAATGTCGATCCGTCCAATTCCAAGTTGAAAGACCCGGAAGAACGAAACCGCCTCGCCCGCGTCTTCGAGCGCGGACTGACGACGCCAACGGGCTATATCCTTCCTGTTCAGGCGTGGAACGCGCGGGCTGGCGGCAAGCGCTGGATCAGCGAGAAGTGGAAGACCCGTCGCGGCAAGATATTCCTTGTTCCCGGCGACAGCCCCGTGGGTTATCGCCTCCCGCTCGGCACCCTGCCCTACGTGCCGCCATCTGCTTATCCCTACATCCATGAGGCCGATCCTTCTATTCCCCGCGGTCCGCTTCCCGATGCCTTCAAGCCATCCGGCCGCCCCATGCCGGAAGCGTCTTTCCAGGCAAACGAGGTTTCGGGGCAAGAGCGGATCGAACAGACGCTCGGCGAGATTGGCGGTGCGGTGCGGACGGCCCTTTCCGTCGAGCCGCGCGATGGCCGGCTCTGCGTCTTCATGCCGCCGGTCGAGCGCATCGAGGATTATCTGGAGCTGATAGCCGCCGCAGAAGCAGCCGCTGCCGAGCAAGGATTGCCCGTGCACATCGAAGGATATGCGCCGCCCCATGACGAGCGCATCAACGTCATCCGGGTCGCGCCCGATCCCGGTGTCATCGAGGTCAACATCCATCCCGCTTCGAGCTGGAAGGATTGCGTCGACATCACCACCGCAGTCTATGAGGAGGCGCGCCAGTCGCGTCTCGGTGCCGACAAGTTCATGATCGACGGTCGTCACACCGGCACAGGCGGCGGCAACCACGTGGTGGTTGGGGGCGCGAGCCCCAATGACAGCCCGTTCCTGCGCCGTCCCGATCTTCTCAAAAGCCTCGTGCTCCACTGGCAGCGGCATCCGTCACTCTCCTATCTTTTCTCAGGCCTGTTCATCGGCCCGACGAGTCAGGCGCCGCGCATCGACGAGGCCCGGCACGACAGCCTTTATGAGCTGGAAATAGCGTTGGCGCAGGTGCCCCCACCCGGTGAAGGGGTGCCACCGCTGCCATGGCTGGTCGATCGCCTGTTCCGCAACCTGCTGACGGATGTGACAGGCAATACCCACCGCGCTGAAATCTGCATCGACAAGCTGTTCTCGCCAGATGGGCCGACCGGTCGTCTCGGGCTGGTGGAATTTCGCGGCTTTGAAATGCCGCCCAATGCCCGCATGTCGCTTGCCCAGCAATTGCTGGTGCGTGCCCTTATTGCCCGTTTCTGGAAAAATCCGGCCGCCGGCAAATTCGTGCGCTGGGGCACGGCGCTCGCTGATCGCTTCATGCTGCCGCATTATATCTGGGCCGACTTTCTCGATGTGCTGGCTGACCTCCGTGAAAACGGATTCGACGTGAAACCTGAATGGTTCACGGCCCAGCAGGAATTCCGTTTCCCGTTCTTTGGTGAAGTGGAATACGAGGGCGCGAAACTCGAATTGCGCCAGGCGCTGGAGCCGTGGCATGTCATGGGCGAACAGGGCGCCATTGGCGGCACCGTGCGTTTCGTCGACAGCTCCGTCGAGCGGCTGCAGGTGCGGCTGGAAACCTCCAATCCCGCCCGTTACACCGTGGCCTGCAACGGCCGCGCCGTCCCGCTGACGCCCACGGAAAATCGTAGCGTTTCGGTGGCCGGCGTCCGCTTCAAGGCCTGGCAGCCCGCCTCCGGTCTGCACCCGGTTTTGCCGGTCAATTCACCCTTGACCTTTGACATTTATGATACATGGTCGGGCCGATCGATCGGCGGATGCATCTACCATGTTGCTCATCCGGGCGGGCGCAATTACGAGACCTTTCCCGTCAACGGCAACGAGGCGGAGGCACGCCGCCTCGCCCGTTTCGAACCATGGGGACATACGGCAGGGCAATATCCGTTGCAGGCGGAAACCGTGTCGCCAGAATTTCCGCTGACGCTTGATCTGCGCCGGCCTTACGGAGTGTAAATTGTCCAAAGCCCCGGCAACGGATCGCAAGTTGAAGACGGGCCCGCAACCGAGCGGGCTTGACTATTTCCCGCTGCCGGGTGTGGCCGATGAAATGCTCGATACCAACGGCAGGGTTAGGCCGGTATGGAGGACCCTGCTCGAGGCACTGTCGCGCATGTCGGAGCGGGAACTGCATGAGCGTTTTGCCCGCACCGACCGCTATCTGCGCGACGCCGGCGTATTCTATCGCGATTACGGCAAGGGCAGCGGTGAGAGAAACTGGCCGATTTCCCACATTCCGGTCCTGATTGACGACCGGGAGTGGGCTGTGCTTTCGGAAGGCTTAAAGCAGCGCGCCGATCTCCTGGAGGCGATGGTCGCTGACTTCTATGGCGAGAACCGGCTGGTCAAGGAAGGCTATGTGCCGCCGGCGCTGATTGCCTCCAATCCGGAATATCTGCGCCCCATGGTTGGCGTGAAACCAGCAAGCGGCCACTACCTGCATTTCTGCTCTTTCGAAATCGGCCGGGGGCCGGACGGAAATTGGTGGGTGCTGGCCGACCGGACGCAGGCGCCCTCAGGGGCCGGCTTCGCGCTGGAAAACCGAGTGGCGACAACCCGTGCCCTGTCCGATATCTACGCGGAAAGCCATGTGCATCGCCTCGCCTCGTTTTTTGGGGCCTTCCGTGATGCCCTGCAGTCGCACCGGAAACACCCTGACGACCGCATCGCGGTGTTGACCCCCGGCCCCGCCAACGAGACCTATTTCGAACATGCCTATATAGCCCGTTATCTCGGCTTCATGTTGCTGGAGGGCGAGGACCTGACGGTCGTCAACGGTCGCGTCATGGTCAGAACTGTGGCCGGACTGAAGCCCATTGGCGTGCTGTGGCGACGTCTCGATGCCTCCTATTCCGATCCTCTCGAGCTCAACCAGCACTCCCATATCGGCACGCCGGGCATGGTCCAAGCGCTGCGCAATGAAGCGCTGACGATCGTCAATGCGCTCGGCAGCGGCATCCTGGAAACGCGGGCGCTGCTTGCCTTCATGCCGCGCATCTGCCGCCACCTTCTCGGGGAGGAGCTAAAACTTCCATCCATCGCCACCTGGTGGTGCGGACAGGAAGCCGAGCGTCGCCATGTTGCCTCCAATATTGAAGGCATGGTCATTGGCCCCGCTTATTCGCGGCTGCCTTTTTTTGATGATAACGGCCAATCCGTACTCGGCTCCTCATTGCGTGAAACAGCCAAGGAATCGATCAGCGACTGGCTTGCTTCCGATGGCCACAGGCTGGTGGGCCAGGAAGTGGTGAAGCTTTCGACCACACCTGCCTATGTCGACAATAAGCTTGTCCCGCGTCCGATGAGCCTTCGCGTCTTCGCCGCCCGTACGCAGGAGGGCTGGCAGATCATGCCCGGTGGCTTTGCCCGCATCGGCAGCGGCGACGATGTCTCCGCCATCGCCATGCAGTCGGGTGGAAGTGCGGCTGACGTCTGGATCGTCAGCGACCAGCCGGTTGAGCGCACATCGCTGCTGCCAGCGGAAGAGAGTTTCACCCGCAATATGCCGGGAAGCCTGCCAAGCCGCGCCGCCGACAACCTCTTCTGGCTTGGCCGCTATATCGAACGCTCGGAAGGCGTGCTGCGTATCCTGCGCGCATGGCACGGGCGCTTCGCGGAATCCGCCGATCCGCGCCAGCCGCTGCTTGCCCATGTGACGCGTTATCTCGAAGCGCTCGACGTCGAGATGAATGATGCGGTGCCGGAAAGTCTGCTCAACAACATCAACAGCGCTCTTTACTCGGCCAGCAATATTCGCGACCGCTTTTCACCGGATGGCTGGCTGGCGCTGAACGATCTTGCCAAGACCGCGAGGCGTTTCCACGCCAAGGTGGCGCCCGGCGACGACGCCACCCATGCGATGACGATCCTGCTGCGCAAGCTCGCCGGTTTTGCGGGCCTTGTTCACGAAAACATGTATCGCTTCACGGGCTGGCGTTTCCTCTCGATTGGCCGTTATCTCGAGCGCGGGCTGCATATGACGCGGCTTCTCGGCCACATGGCCGGTCCCGACGCTCCGGATGGTTCTTACGACATGCTGCTTGAGATCGGCGACAGCGTGATGACCCATCGTCGTCGCTACAATGTCAACACGGCCGGTCTGACCGTCACCGATCTTCTGGCGCTTGATCCGCTCAATCCGCGCTCGATCCTGTTCCAGCTGAATGAAATCCGCACCGAGGTGGAGCAGCTTCCGAACGCTTTCGTCAATGGTCAGATGTCTCCCTTCTATCGGGAGGCAATGCGTTTGCATTCCGGACTGGCGGTCATGACACCTGAGACCATGAACGGCGCGATCTATCGTCAGCTTGAGACCGATATGGAACATCTCTCCGATGTTCTGGCCCGGACCTACCTGGGATAACCGATGCTTTACGACCTTTCCCTGCATATGGGTTATACCTACGACACGCCAGCCCACGGCGCACGCCACATCATTCGTATCCTGCCGCTCTCGATACCTGGTCGGCAAAGGCTGGTCGCCGGATCCATCGATGTTTTGCCGACGCCGGAAGAGCGTGTCGTCTTCGAGGACTTCTTTCATCAGTCTGCAACATCAGTGCATCTGCGTTCGCCGCATGAGAAGCTCGACATTCGAATGCAGGCCCGCGTGATGGTGGAGCCAATCGCACTAACCGCGGATTTTTCGCCGGAGCTTTCGCGCCTGCCACAGGAACTGGCGGATGTCTGGTCGCTGGATTTCCAGTCACCCCACCATCTCGTCGGTCCAAGCCCTAGAATTGGAACGGATGCGGCGATCTCCGCCTATGCGCGGGACATGGTGGAACCCGGAATGACCATTCGCGAAATCGCTCTTTCGCTCTGCAAGCATATCCACAAGGACTTCACGTATGATGGCGAGGCAACGACGGTGGACACAACACCATCGGAAGCCTTCAAGCTCAAGCGCGGCGTGTGCCAGGATTTTTCGCACATCATGATCTTGGCGCTGCGCAGCCTTGGTATTCCTGCCGGTTACGTCAGCGGTTTCCTGCGCACCATTCCGCCGCCTGGCAAAGAGCGGCTGGAAGGCGCGGATGCCATGCATGCCTGGGTGCGCATCTGGTGCGGTGAAGCAACCGGCTATCTGGAACTGGACCCAACGAATGATATTGCCGCGGGAAGCGACCATATCGTCGTCGGGTACGGCCGGGACTATTCCGATGTCGCTCCCGTCATCGGCGTCTTGAAGAGCTACGGTAACCAGCAGATAAAACAGGCGGTCGATGTCGTCCCCGTCCAATAATGATACGATCTGTATTATTGCGGACAACGCCTCAAGCAATTCTTGAAAATACTTCAAAATCTGCACCAATTTGAACGCTGCGTAAAATTGAAGCGGTCATGTTAGCGTATTTTACATCGTTTGCGGCTTTCCTGCGCTCAGTCGAATATTCTAATAGTGAGCACCCGATGACCGTCCTGCCGTCCAGAAGCCTCAAGCGCCGTTTCTTTGCAGATACGAGCGGAAATTTTGGCATGTTGACGGCTATATTGCTTCCGGTCCTGCTGGGCGTTGCAGGCGCCGGCTTGGAACTCGCAAATGTTATGCAGGCGAAAGCGAACCTGCAGAATACGGCAGATTCCGCCGCACTTGCCGCCGCAACGGAAGCGCGTCTGCGGGAGGGCAAACTGACCGATGAACAGATAAAGGAAATCGCCAAAGCCTTCATCGCGGGCCAGATGGACCAGAGCCTGACCGAGGAGCAGAAAAAGGAACTGGACGAGAATTCTCTCACCAATGTCGGGGCAACCGAAAACGCCCGCGGCAAGACCTTCATCATTGAAACCAAGATAAACCAGAAAATCCAGCTTAACCCGCTGCTCGGTTTGATCGGGGCGCACACGATCGACGTTTCCGTAACGGGCACGGCAAAGAGTACCGTCAACAAGGGCGCGCCGATCTCCATGTATCTGGCGCTCGATCGTTCCGGTTCCATGTCGTTCAAGACGGACACAGTCGACACCAAAAAAACGTCCTGCCAGAACTACACTGCTGACAACTGGATCAAATATCCCAATCTTACCAAGTCATCGCCGTGTTACGTCAACAAGGCCACCTCGCTGAAAACCGCAGTCGGGTTCCTTGTCGCAACGTTGAACAAGGCCGATCCGACCTACACGGCGAACGGCGGCTCGGAACTCGTCCGCACGGGCGCGTCTGTCTATACGCACGAGACCTATCCTGCCCAGCCCCTCAGCTGGGGGACGAACAGCGTCGTCACCTACGTCGACAAGCAGATCCCGGAATTCCCCACCGGCGGCACGGATGCCCGCAGCAGCCTGACCGCCGCCTACAACGCGCTTAAAACATCCAACCCCGCCGAAGCGAAGGCACACAAAGACAAGGGCAGTGAATCCTTCGAGCGCTATATCGTTCTCATGACCGATGGCGAGATGACGGGAAACAGTGCGTCGTGGAATTCCAGCATTGACCAGTCCGTGCGCACCACCTGCGAAACCGCGAAGAAGGACGGCATCAAAATTTTTACCGTCGCCTTCATGGCTCCCGATAAGGGCAAGGCGCTGCTGCAATATTGCGCCTCAAGTGCGGACAATTATTATGCGCCTGAAAACATGGAGCAGATCGTGACCGCGTTTGGCGAAATCGCCCGCAAGGCCGCCGGCAGCATCGCCACGCTGACAAATTGACGGGTCTCGCGATCTCCCCGGATGAGGTTTATGCCATGCATGGCTGTCAGAACCTGCACGGCAGGTGACAGCGGCAGCGGCCCATGGCATAGGAGGGCCGCTCCCATTCACAGGCCCTGTCATGATCCGCATCGAAAATATCAGCAAGTCGAACAGCCATCGCATTCTCTATATCGAAGCCTCCGCCGCGCTCAATCGCGGTGAGAAGATTGGCCTCGTCGGCCCGAACGGCGCCGGCAAGACCACGCTGTTCCGGATGATAACGGGGGAAGAGCAGCCCGACGAAGGCCAGGTCGTTGTCGAGAAGGGCATGACGGTTGGCTATTTCGATCAGGACGTCGGCGAAATGTCCGGCAGGTCTGCCGTTGCCGAGGTCATGGAGGGGGCAGGTCCCGTCAGCGCCGTGGCTGCCGAACTGCGGGAGCTGGAGGCCGCGATGTCCGATCCTGACAGGATGGACGAGATGGACGCGATCATCGAGCGCTATGGCGAGGTGCAGGCGCGGTACGAGGAACTTGACGGCTATGCGCTGGAAGGCCGCGCTCGGGAAGTTCTTGCCGGGCTGAGCTTCACCCAGGACATGATGGACGGTGATGTCTCCAAGCTATCAGGCGGATGGAAGATGCGCGTGGCGCTTGCTCGCATTCTGCTCATGCGCCCCGACGTGATGTTGCTCGACGAACCGTCGAACCATCTGGACCTTGAGAGCCTCATCTGGCTTGAGGACTTCCTGAAAAATTACGATGGCGCTTTGCTCATGACCTCGCATGACCGCGAATTCATGA
This sequence comes from Agrobacterium sp. DKPNP3, assembly GCF_052686535.1. Classification (NCBI taxonomy): domain Bacteria; kingdom Pseudomonadati; phylum Pseudomonadota; class Alphaproteobacteria; order Hyphomicrobiales; family Rhizobiaceae; genus Agrobacterium; species Agrobacterium sp. DKPNP3. The sequence goes on from NZ_JBQYSN010000017.1 coordinate 10,313, forward strand.
ACCGCATCGTTACCAAGATCATCGAAATCGATGCGGGTAACCTCACCACCTATTCCGGGGACTACGGTTTTTACGAGCAGCAGCGCGCCCAGAACGAAAAGCAGCAACAGGCGCAGTTCGAGCGCCAGCAGGCGATGCTTGCGAAGGAAATCAAGTTCATCGAGCGTTTCAAGGCCCGCGCCTCGCACGCCTCGCAGGTGCAAAGCCGCGTGAAGAAGCTTGAGAAGATCGACCGTGTAGAGCCGCCGAAACGGCGACAGACGGTGGCATTCGAATTCGCGCCCGCCCCGCGCTCAGGGGAGGATGTCGTCGCGCTGAAGAAAGTCAACAAGACCTATGGCAGCCGCACGATCTATGACGACCTCGACTTCATGGTTCGCCGCAAGGAGCGCTGGTGCATCATGGGTGTGAATGGCGCCGGGAAATCGACATTGCTGAAACTGGTGACGGGAACGGCAGAACCGGATTCCGGCAATGTTACCCTCGGCGCCAGCGTCAAGCTGGGTTATTTCGCGCAGCACGCCATGGATGTCCTTGACGGTGACAGCACCATCCTCGAATGGCTTGAGGAACGGTTTCCCAAAGCCGGTCAAGCACCGCTGCGCGCCCTTGCCGGCTGCTTCGGCTTTTCTGGCGATGATGTCGAGAAGCGCTGCCGCGTTCTGTCCGGCGGCGAAAAAGCGCGCCTTGTCATGGCCGCCATGCTGTTCGACCCACCGAATTTCCTCGTGCTGGACGAGCCAACCAACCATCTTGATCTCGACACCAAGGAAATGCTGATCAAGGCACTGTCCGACTATGAAGGCACAATGCTTTTCGTTTCGCACGATCGTCATTTCCTGGCCGCGCTTTCAAACCGCGTGCTGGAACTGACACCTGACGGCATCCATCAGTACGGCGGCGGCTACACCGAATATGTCGAGAGCACGGGACAGGAAGCACCAGGTCTGCGCAGCTGAGCTCAGGAACGTCAATCACGATTAGACGGAGTAGTCTCTAGGAGCGTAGACAAAAAGAACGTAGGCGCCCGGCGGCATGGCTTTTTGATGTCCGCCGCCAAGGGCCATGATTTCATCGCTGAGTGACTGGTGCTGAATCCCCATCCGGCGCCGCGTAGCTCGAGATCAGACCAAACTGCCGTTTAAATCGGGCAAATGGTCCGCAAGTTCCCTAACCCGCGCATATAAAGGCTTGGAACCACGACTGGCCACCGCGGTTCGCACTATTGCTGTGCTCGAGCCGTCGTCCTGCGAAGGTGCTGATGGTTAGAAACGATTCTTTGTGAACGGCGCAGGAAAGGAACAGTGATGGATGCTGGTTTGATCGTTGGTTATCTCGCCTCGTTTTGCTCGGTTTCCAGTTTCATACCGCAGGTCTGGAAGGTGGTGAGAACAGGCGACACGGCAGCTATTTCGGCGCGCATGTATTTCCTGACCGTGACGGGATTTGCGCTTTGGGCGACATTCGGTTTTCTGCGGAGCGAATGGCCGATCATTCTGACGAATTCCATCTGTTTCTGTCTCTCCGGCATCGTCCTGTTTAAAAAGCGACAGGCACAACGTCAGCACCGCTAAGATTTTTGCATTTGGCGATCTGGCGCGCGCTCGTGTGCCATGGCGGAACTTTCCTTTCGGGCTGAGGTTGGACAGGACGACATTTTCTCGAACCTTCAAGGGAGAACGACATGGGTACGGATCGCGAGGAATGGATTTCGAAACGCGCTTATGAACTATGGGAACAGGCGGGCCGCCCTGATGGGCAGGATGAAGAGCAGTGGCACGCCGCGAGCGCGGAATGGGAGGAGGAGTTCGGACCCACCGAAACCCCGCCACAGGATGACACGTCGTTGGAAAGCATTGATGCGGAGCGCACTGAAACGTCGCTCGCGCCTTGAGCGCGAATAATCTTCACGACAGGGAGGAACCGTTCGGCTGCGCGGAGGTTGTTTGCGTGGCGGAAAACGAGTTCGTCTTTCCTCCAGATGCCACGACCTCCTTTCCCCGTCGAACTTTTCAGAGGCAATAATGATCAGCAGAAATTCCCGTATCGTCGCCGGTGACTATCGTCAACTCGGCGCGACAGCGGACGATAAGGGTGTGAATTTCGCGCTGTTCAGCGCGCATGCGGAGCGGGTGGAACTCTGCTTATATTCGGAAGACGGATCTCAGGAGGTCGATCGCTTCGATCTTCCCGAATATACGAATGAGATCTGGCACGGCTATGTGCCGGGCCTGAAGGCAGGCGCACTTTATGGCTACCGTGTTCATGGTCCTTTCGACCCCGAAAAAGGTCACCGCTTCAATCCGAACAAATTACTTTTGGATCCCTATGCCAGAGAGCTCGTGGGCGATATTGCGTGGCAACAGGCCCAGTTCGCTTACGTTATCGGCAGCGAGGACAAGGATCTTTCGTTCGACGAGACCGATAGCGCGCAATTCGTCCCAAAAGCCCGAATCGTCGGATCTACAGACAAATCTCCTCGTGCAACCCGCCCCGAAATTCCTTGGTCCAAGACAATATTTTACGAAACCCATGTCAAAGGCTTCACGCAGTTGCACTCGTCCGTTCCGCAAGAGCTTCGCGGGACTTTCGAGGGCCTCGGTCATAAAAATATCGTCGATTATGTCAAAAGCCTTGGCATCACCTCCATCGAGCTGTTGCCCGTCCACTGGTTCCCCGACGACGCCCACCTATTGGACAAGGGGCTGAAGAACTTCTGGGGATATAACACTCTGGCTTTCTTCGCGCCGGCCAACCGATATTTTGGACCCCGCGGCATAGATGGTTTCCGCGACATGGTCCGTGCATTTCACGATGCCGGTATCGAAGTCATTCTCGATGTCGTCTACAACCATACGGCCGAAGGCAATGAGATGGGGCCGACGCTCTCCTTTCGGGGCATCGACAACTTTTCCTATTATCGCACGATGCCGGATCAGGCCCGGTATTACATCAATGATACCGGCACCGGAAACACCGTGAATACATCCCACCCCAGGGTTTTGCAGATGATCACGGACTCTCTGCGCTATTGGGCGCAGGAGATGGAAATAGATGGCTTTCGGTTTGATCTTGGAACAATTCTCGGGCGCGAGCCTGAAGGTTTTGACCAGCGCAGCGGTTTCTTCGATGCGGTTGGCCAGGATCCTGTTCTGTCGCGTCTGAAGCTGGTCGGTGAGCCCTGGGACATTGGCCCCGGCGGATACCAGGTAGGCGGGTTTCCTCCCGGCTGGGCTGAATGGAATGACAAATACCGCGACACCGTGCGCGACTACTGGCGGGATAAAGACGGGACCACGCCAGATTTTGCCGCGCGAATTCTTGGTTCCGGTGACGTATACGACAAGCGCGGCCGCCGCCCCTGGTCGGGCGTCAACTTCCTGACGGCCCACGATGGCTTCACCCTCAACGATCTTGTCTCGTACAACGACAAACACAATGAGGCCAACGGGGAAGACAACAAGGACGGTCATGGCGACAACCGCAGTTTCAATTTTGGCGTCGAGGGCCCTACGGACGATGAGACAATCATCGCTCTTCGCGATCGCCAGAAGCGCAACTTCCTGGCGACGTTGTTCCTGTCCCACGGAACGCCCATGCTGCTGGCAGGCGACGAATTCGGCCGTAGCCAGATGGGCAACAATAACGGTTATTGTCAGGATAGCGAACTCAGTTGGGTCCACTGGGACAATCTGCCTGAAAGCGCCGACCAACTCCGTAATTTCGTCCGCAAACTGATCGCATTGCGCCATTCCCATTCAATCCTGAGGCGCGACGACTGGCGTGATGGCATGGTCATGACCTGGTACAATCCCGCCGCGACCGAACAGACGGAGGAACAGTGGGCTGATCCCGGCGCGACCACGATCGGTCTACGGGTTTCCCGTGATCATGACGAGGAAGAGGGCTGGGACGACATTCTCATCCTCTTCAATCCACATGACGGACACGTGCCGTTCGCCCTGCCCGAGGTTGAGGGCGGCTGGTTTGAAGTACTGACCACCGCCGATCCTCTCCTGGAAGAGCGGGAGGTGGGGGATTCTCCATATGATCTGGTCGAACGCAGTCTGGTCCTGCTTCGCTCCGGGAAGCACCGCTAACGTAGATGGCCGGCGCCGTCGAGCCCTGCTCCAGTCGATATGAAAAGCAGATAGCCCCAGAGGTCGCCGACACCTGGGGCTGATACCCTTCGAGTTTACGCAAACCAAAGAGCCTCGCCTATCGCTGGCGCTATTTGTGGCAAATGCTATTGTCCCAGCTGTGAAACCAGCGCCTGCATGGTCACGCGCAGTCCGTCAGGATCGTAATTGATCTCGACGCCTCCGGTTCCCAGGAGGCCCATACGGATCAGCTTCGATCCAAACCCTTTGCCCGACGGCAGTACGACCGGGGGACCATCCTGTTCGTCCCACTCGACAACGAGCGTGCTGTCCCCACCGACGGGCTCGACCCTCCACGTCACGATGACCTTTCCAGCGTCGCTCGACCAGGCGCCATATTTCAGGGCGTTGGTGCCGAGCTCGTGCATGAGAAGCCCAAGGCTGAGCGCCGTCCGCGGACCGATCTCAAGGTCCGAACCTGAAAGACGGTAACGATCCGGAAGGGAAAGTTGCCGAAGCACGGAATCGATCACGGTCATCATGCGCGCTGATGACCAGTCGTGATTGAGAAGGACTTCATGCGCTTTCGAAAGAGCATGAAGCCGGCTGACAAAGGCTTCCACGGGCGCCCTGTCGGTGACGGGCCGAAGGGTCTGGGTCGCGATTGCCTGAACCATCGCCATCGTGTTTTTCAGCCGATGGCTTATCTCGTGGTTGAGAACCTGTTGCTCATGCTCCGCACGGATCCGCGATATTGCTTCGCGGGTCCGATCGGCAATCGTCCGCACAAAATCCCGTTCTTCTGGAGAAAATTCGTGCGGCTTTTCGTAGTGCACAAACATGACGCCGACAAAAGCGCCCCGTTCAAGGATTGGGACGTTAACAAGGACGGAAATGCCCAGCGAGTTCAAAAGCTCCGCTGACCCCGATGTCCTCGGATCGGCAGCGACGTCAGCTATGATCACTAGCTCGCCACGCTTCAAGTCTTCGATATAGGAACCGTATTCACGAAAATGATGGCGGCCGGCAACGGTGAACATCCCGGCCGCGCGCCAGTCAGGCAGCATCTCCACAGTCTCGGCGATGGGATCGACGATGCCATAACCCGCCCGCGTTGCCCCTTGCAGATTTCGAGCCATAATTTCCGCGGCGGCGAAAGCGACGTCGGCGACCGAGTCGAGTTCGCGGATCTTTTCCCCCAGTTCGAGAAAAGCGAGCTGCCTGTCCTCCGAGAGCTTTTGTGCTGTCGCGTTTCTCGCAACCTTGATGAAGCCGGAAAGATGGGAGGAGTAATGATTGGGCATCGGGCGTATGGTGCCATCGAGAAAGACCCGCGTACCATCGGCGGTGAGATGCCATCGGCGATCAAGTGCAACACCCTCGCGACCCGCCGTGTCGATCTCAAGCTGCGGAATATTCGCCGCCCGATCTTCCTGCGTAAAAATATCTTCGAACGGTCTGCCAAGCATCTGCGCTTCCGACCAACCGAAAGTCTCCTCGGCACCGCCAAACCAGCTGGTGATGCGGTGGTTCTCATCGAGCGTCAGGATGATGTAATCCTTGGCCCCTTCAACGATCAGTCGCAGTTTCGTCTCGCTGTTGCGTAACGCCTCCACCGCCTGCATGCGATCAGTAACGTCGACGAAGATGATGACGAATTTATCGTTGCCGGTCGCCTGCACGTAGCCGTCGAACCAGCGATCCAGGGAGCGGATCTTGCGTGTGAAACGCTTGCTTTGCCTGGTCTCCATCGCTTCGGCGACATCGGAAATCCATTCTTCCTCAAAGTCTGGGAAGACATCGCGCATCGTTTGGCCGGGGACATTATCTCCGGGTAAGCCGAGAAGAACACTCCAGGCCGGATTGATTGTTTCAAACCGCCAGTCGATGATCGATCCTTCGAGATCGCGGATCACGGAGCCGACGACGATGCCCTCTTCCAGCTGTCGAAACAGTGTTTCCCATCGACGCTCAGAGAGGAAGGTGGCAATCTGATTGGAAGCGACACGCCCGATCCGGCTCAGCAGTTCCAGCTCACTCTCAGTCCAGCTTCGCGGCTCTCCGTCGATTGCCGCGAGCGCGCCGATGACCAGACCATCCGGCATGGTGACCGGAACGCCCATATATGAAATCACGCCGAGATCGGCGATGGCCAAATTGTCCCTGACGAGGTGGTGGAGTGTCGCGTCGCCGATGATGAGGGGTATCTTGTCGCGCACCACGTGCTGGCAAAAAGAATGCGTCAGCGGCGTCTCTGCCGCTTCGGCCCATTTTTCCGGAAGGCCGAGATGGGCGATGAAGACTTGCCGATGCTCATCGAGAATGGAAATCAGTGCTACCGGACATTTCAGCCCGGATTTAACAACCTCGATAATCTCCTGGAATTCGGATTGGCCCTGAACATCAAGCAAACCAGAATTGCGAACGGCTTCGATGCGTTCAGATGGCGAGTTCAAGGGCAAATCCTATTTACGACGGCGTCTTACACCGACAATGCAGCGAGCAAGTTCGGCGACAACACAAGACTTGGCGGTGCGGTAACCGACTGGTGCTCGCCGTTCACGATGGTGTCGATGAATTCAAGTGCATTTTGCAACCCGTTCATCGTGTAAGGTTTTTCGATCGCGCCAAGCGCCCCCGCGAAATCCTCAGGGATGCGCTTCAGGTTTCCGGAAACGAAAACATAGGGAATTGAACGGGACGCAAGATGCCGACCGACGTCGATACCAGTTGGACCGTCAAGCAATTGAATATCCACAAAGGCGAATTGTGGCGAGGTTTTTTCGATCAATGAAAGAGCTTGCTTGCTGTCAGCGGCGACGCCCACGATCTCGTGCCCGGCCTCTTCCACTTCACTCTCAAGCTCCATAGCCAGTAAAGCCTCATCTTCAACAATCAAGATCTTCACGAGATATCCTTTCAGTCTTTTACAGAAAGCGTGACCTGGACGTCCGTCCGGCGATTATCGACGGTCCTCACCATCGTTGCACGCAACTGTTTTAGTGATGCTTCCAGCATCTTTTTGCTGAAGGCGGCTTGTTCGCTATCGACGTCAACCGGAACAACGATATCAACGACCCGAATGAGGAAGTGGCCGTTGAGCCGTTTCACTTCCAGATGCAGTTCGCCACCGCCATCTTTCAGTCCACGGCCAATCGCGTCTCCAATCAGCTCGTTGATGATCAACGCCAAAGGCGATGCCTTGGTTGCTGGAACCACGACCTCGTGGAGGTCCGTCGTGAGAGTGATGTCGCTCCGTTTCAAGGCACCGATCTTGTCCAGCATCAGGGTATTGGCGAAATCCGCCACATCGAAATGGCCCACATCCTCATCGTTCAGGAGTTTGCGCTGAACGGTGCTCAGCGCTTCGACGCGGTTCAGCACGGACATCAGTGTCCGCTCGACGACCTCATTGTCTGTCATTCGTGCCTGGAGCTTGACGATGGAGGCGATCGTCAAAAGATTGTTTTTGACGCGGTGATCGACTTCATGGACGAGCGCCGTTTTTGCGCGCAGTGCCTCGGTCAGATCGGCCGTCCTCAGCGCCACCTCTTCCTCGGCAATATGCCGGGCGCGGGCGAGCTCGGCCTCCTTGCTTTTGATGTTGGTGAAATCGAGCTGCGATGCGAAAAAGTAGATGACCGCTCCGGACACGTCGCGCACAGGGCTGACGAAAAGCGCGTTCCAGAACTCCGAGCCATCTTTGCGGTAGTTCAGGATGTCGATGGCGAGATCCCGTTCCGAAGCGATCGCGTCGCGCAGCTTGTTGACCGCCTCCGGATTTGTCTTCGGTCCCTGAAGAAGGCGGCAGTTGCGCCCAATCAGCTCCTCCATCCCATAGCCGGTCAGGTTGCAGAAGGCGCGGTTGCAGAAAATGATTGGATTGTCGGGCTGCCGAGGGTCGGTGATGAGCATCGGCATGCGGGTGGCTTTAAAAGCCGCCGCAAAAGGATCTTCTGAAGCGTGGCCTGAAACAAGACGCTCTCCGGCGTCTCTAGCGTCCTGCCGGGAGTGTGGGTCGTCTTTCATTCAGCGTCCTGAGGATTATACGCCGGGGAAATGTGTCATCTTCAATTTTGTTCCGAGCGTTTGAGAAAAAATCTCAGTAGCCGGTCATTTCCAGATAGCCACTCCCCGAGGCGGTCCCTGTGAAACTGATAGGCCCCTCCCAATAGGGCGTCGAGGTCGCCATCCAGGCCTGTTCATTAAGAGCGGTCATGTTGATGTCGAGACCGCGGCTCGGTATCTTCAGGTTCCATTCCACAGGGATGACCCTGCCGTTGACAGTTGCGGTTCGCAAGGGTGAAAGCTGCACATCTGCGGGATCCACGGCTGCGGTCGTGCCGTCCGCCGACACCCAATTGGCAGAAACATATCCTTGCCTGTCGTCCCGCAGGCGAAACGCCATAACCTTTTCACCCGTCGCAAGATGGAGGGAGAACCAGTCCCACCCCGTCTGATTTGACGCCAGCGGCTGGGACGACCACTCCCGATCGAGCCAAGCCCTGCCATTCACCTCGCGTGATCGGCCATCAAGGATGACCGTCCCGCGCACCTCGTAAAATGGCTGTGAATAATAATAGCTTGCCTGGCCTGCCGCCGATTTGACGGAAAAGCCCTTTTCACCCTGCAAAACCAGAGGTCCTTTCGCGGTAAGCCTTAACTGATACTGGAAACCGTCGCCTTTGGCATTCAGATCAATCTTGTCGAGAGGATCGGCAAGTTCACTCGTCACCGCTTCCATCTGCCAGTTGTCGATCCAGGCGTCGAACGGCTCAGCTTCGACGCCTGCCTGTCCAACACCGCCGCGCGCCAATCTTTCAGCCACGTAATGACGGTTAGCGGTCGTTACTGCCGCATGGCCGAGCCATATTTGCGGATCGGCCCATCCGCCACGCTTACCAGGTTGAAGCGCCGACCGGAAAAGCGTCCATTGCGCACCGAGTTCTTCACCATCGGATGTGCGCAGATTAGCTGTGACGTACCACCACTCGATCCTGAAATCGGGATGCGCCCCATGGTCCTGCGGGAACACCAGCGGCACGCCTCTCCTCGGAACGCTAAAACCTTCCGCGTTCGACCCGAGACCGGCAAAACCCTGCCCGACTGCCGCGGCGGGCATCAGAACAAGAGAAGCGCAAAGAAAAGCGATGATGGGATTAGCGTTCATTGGCAAAGACCCTCAGAAGGTCGGCAGGAGCCGTTCTCGCCAGCCGCCGGATCGGAATGAGAACCGAGATGACGGCGGCGAGCAGCGCGACAACGGCCAGTCTAAGCCATTCCAGGGGGAAGAGCATCATGGGCAACCGCCAGCCGAATGCTTCGACGTTGATGATCACCAGGAGAACCCACGCCAATACTAGCCCGACGGGAATTGCCGCGAGGAAAGTGATGAACCACAAGGCAAGCGTCCGGAGAAGTTCTAGCCACGCCAGATCGCGACGACGAAGCCCGAGCGCCCAGACAGGAGCCAGCTGTGGCAACCGGAGCGACGAAAGCGTCAAAAGGCTCGAAAACATCGCAAAGCCCGCAACGGCAAGCGTCAGGACGTTGAGCGCACCCGTCACTGCAAAGGTCTGCTCGAAAATGGCCGTCGACTGCCGCTTGAGAGAAGCCTGGTCAACGATATTGCTTTCAGGCAGCCCGAATTCGTCCATCAGCCGCTGCCGGAAGGCGGACGTCTCCTCCGGGGCGATGCGGAGCCCGTAGCGCAGCTTCTCGACGTCGGGATAGTGTTCAACAAGGGCTTTGATACCGATGATGACTTGGCCGGTCGGATTGCCGTAATCCGAAAACACACCGACGACGGTGGCGCTCCAGCCGCCCGGCAGGGCGATTTTCTGTCCGAGCGATGCCTTGCCGGACCGCCAGAACTGCTCGTTGACAAGCGCTCCCTGCCCACTCGCAACCTCGTCCCAGGTCGCTTTGGTACCTTGGATCAACGGCCAATGGTCCCTATAGGTGGCGTCATCGGCGACACCAAAAATCTGCACCTTTTCTCCCGAAATTTCGCCCTGCGTACTCCAGATCGGCAGAACCGCTTTTGTATGATCAGGGAACCATTGACGCAATCGGTCCGCCTCACTCTCATCCCTTGCCGTTACATAAACTTCCGCCGCGAGCCGCTGGTCCAGCCAACCGACAAACGTTTCGCGAAAGCTCGAAACCATGGTTCCCACGCCGATATTGGCCGACAATGCCAACAGCAATGCCATCAACGCGAGCGACAGTCCCGGCAATTGCTGCCGTGTGTCGGCAAAGAACCATTTTGCCAACACATGTCGGGATGTCTGCTCACATGTTTTCAGGGCAACAGCCAGTGACGGTGGGAGGATAAGAGCTGCGCCCAGCAGGAATGCCGCCAGCGCGGAAAAGCCGGCAACGAGACCCTTGCCCCACCAGATCAGCAGGATAGAAAGCGCAAGAAGAACTACGCCTGCTATGGCCTGAAGCACAAGCCCCTTGAAGGAGGCCATTGCCCAAGCCCTGCTTTGCGCCGCTGACAGGATCGGCATCTTCCAGACACGCCAGAGATGTTGAAGGGAAGAAAGCCAGGTGCCGACCAGCGCCATGCCAAGGCCTGCCAGCCACCATTCCGGCCTGATGGAAAGCGAACCCACAACGCTCGCCCCGTAAAGGCCGCCGAGCGTCGCTGCCACGCCAGGCAGAAGTGCCGAGGCAATCACGTAACCCAGCACAACGCCGAAAGCGCCCGAAACGAGCGCAAAGAGCGTCACTTCGATAAAGAGCATGGCCGTGAGGGATGTCAGCGAGACGCCGAGCGATCTCATCGTCCTGAAGGTGCCACGCCGCTGCTCAAACGACAGGCCGGTTGCGGAATAAACGATGAAAAGACCAACAACGAAAGCAAGAAACCCAAATGCGGCAAGGTTGAGATGAAAGCTGTCGGTGAGCCGCGCGACATCCGGCCGCCCACCTGCTTCTCTAATCCTCAGCTCGGGCGCGACGGCCGCAATCGCCTGCAATTTCTGCCCTTCTCCCGCGGAAACGACAATTCGGCTAAGGCGGCCATTGCGTTCAAGGAGACGGTCCGCGGTGGCGATGTCGACAAAGGCGGCACCGTCAGGGATATTTTCTGCCGTTCTCACCGCAAGGCCTGAAGTTTCTTTCAGGCTACCGGCTGTTGCCGGCGACACGATCATGACACCGGGCGGCGTCATGAATTCGATCAGTCCAGATCGATCATTGGCGGGCAGAAGCGTACGGTCCGACGGCATCGTCAACGGATCAATTCCGATAAGCCTGATACGCGTCATCCCAAACCGGTGTTGACCCTCAATGACTGGAGAGACATCGAAACCCGCACGCCGAAGTTTTGCGTAAGTCTGCGACGCTATCATGCCCCCGTCCTTTGCCACCAACTGATCCAGCTGGTTTTGAGACAAAACGGAGGCAGCCCGGTCATAACTCGCCCGCGCCTCGGCATTGATGGCCTGCACGGCGGACCAGAGAGCTGTCGCGAGCGCCACGCCCATCACGAGCGTCATCAGCTGAACAGGTCGATAGCGCCAATGCGAAAGCAGCGCGTTGAAGGCGGATAGGTTCATTGCGAAACCTTCCCGCCGCTTAAGGTGATTCGCCGATCAAGCTTCGCGGCAAGCCGGCTGGAATGGGTGACGAGCAGAAGTGCTATATTGGCCGACTTTGTCAGCCGAAGCATGATGTCGATGACGATATCCGCGGTCGCCTCGTCCAGATTGCCGGTTGGCTCGTCGGCGAGGATCAGTGCCGGCCGTGCCGCAAGGGTTCGTGCGATTGCAACCCGTTGCTGTTGCCCGCCCGATAGCTGCTCTGGGTAGCGCCTCAGCAGCGTTGCAATTCCGAGCGCTTCGACCAGCGTCTTTTCCCACGTCGGATCATGGCGGCCCGCAAGCTTTGCATGGAAAGAAACATTGGAGCCAACATCAAGGCTCGGTATCAGATTGAACTGCTGAAAAATCAGACCGACATCATGTCGGCGAAATTGCGCCCGGCCCCTGTCGTCAAGATCGGTGATCTTGCGGCCGCTTACCATGATGGTGCCGCTGTCGGGAAGATCAAGGCCGCCAGCAAGATGGAGAAGCGTGCTTTTGCCGCTGCCGGATTCTCCTGTCAGGGCAAGGCTTTCACCGGCATCGAGCGATAGCCCGACACCATTGAGCACCGGAATTACACCTTCAGCCGTTTCATAGGTCTTTTTGACGTCGGAGATGAAGAGGATCATGCGGCTTCGGTTTCCCAACTCGTGTTCTGCTCGGTGACATGCGTACGGTCATCAACCAAGCTTACCCGGCGATGTTCCCGAAACGCGATGTGGTAGAGTGTTGGATTTTGCCAAGCGACCCCAATTCAGCCCTGCATGTCTGCACATTTGGAATCAATAGCCGAGTCGGTTAAGCCTGTGTGCGGATCTGCTTCCGATTGTGCTGCGGATCATCCGAGGTTGGAAGTGACAGACGAATTTTCTGCTCAGCTTGATGGCTTGCATCATAGCACTTTTGATTATTTCTGGTCCGGCAGCCATCGCGAAAGCGGACTTCCGAGGGATCGAATGAGTTCGGACGGAGAGCCGATTCATGAGGTTACCTCCATATCCGGTGTCGGCTTCGGATTTCTGGCGCTGATCGTCGGTGTACACCGTTCGTGGATCACGCGGCAGGAGGGGATTGACCGGGCAAATCGAATGCTTCGCTCTCTTCTTGCGATGAAACGATTTCACGGCGCCTTTCCGCATTTTGTGCAGACATCAGGAGGCAAGACCATTCCGTTTGCAAAGTTCGACGATGGCGGAGACCTCGTTGAAACAGCGCTTCTGGTCCAGGCGCTGATCTGCACACGCGAATTCTTCGGCGAGCCGACGCCAAGCGCAATCGGTCTGCGCCAGTCCGTAGCCGCCATCGTTGACACGGTGGAATGGCACTGGTTCACACAGGGCAAGCCCGGCCCGCTCTTCTGGCATTGGAGCCCCCGGTTCGGCTGGGCGAAGAACCTGCCGATCGTGGGGTGGAACGAGGCTCTGGTCTGTTATGTTCTTGCCGCGGGATCGGCGAAACATTCGATCGATCCCGCATCTTACCATATCGGCTGGGCGCGCAACGGCGACATCAAGAATGGTGCATCCTATCTGGGTGTCCGGCTGCCGCTCGGGCAGCCATTCGGAGGTCCGCTTTTCCTGTCGCATTACTCCTTCTGCACGATCGATCCGCGCGGATTGCGGGATGCCTATTGCCAGGATTATGTCGAGCAGGCGCATGCTCATAGTGTCATCAACTATCGCTATTGCAGCAATCGCTATGCGCCTGCTGACGGATGGGGGCTTTCCGCTTGCGATGGTCCCAAAGGATATATCGTCAATTCGCCGACGGAAGATCACGGCATCATTGCAACGACGGCTGCTCTCTCAAGCATGCCGTTTCTCCCGGCACGATCAAAACAGGCAGCGATGTCCTTTCTGCAATGGCGGGAAGGCAGGCTAATGGGTCGCTTCGGCCTGATGGATTCCTTTGAGCCATCGACTGGATGGGTTTCCAAAACCCATCTCGCGATCAATCAGGGCCCGGTCGTGGCGATGATGGAAAACTATCGCAGCGGCCTGATATGGGATTTGTTCATGAACGCGGCTGAGGTGAGGAGCGGCCTGACAAGGCTCAGTTTCCAGACGGAGAGGTATTTAAACGGAGCCGACATGCAGGAAACGCAGCAATCACCATAAGTCACCTCGCCTCACCTGACCCTATCAGCTGCTGACCGTGCCGGCTCGCTTGAGCTCGGCGCAACGCCGCGCATATCTCCTAATCGGAAGTAAGAAGCCAGCCCGCCGGCGCTCGAACCGCGCGCCCTGTTATAATTTCGTTGACGGGCGTCGAGGGTTGCCTCAGGCGAGGCGTGGATCCTTATCCCGGCGCGAACCAGTCGAGGCGATAAAGTTCGTCTCCGGCGCCAATAAATCATGTTTTTGCGCGAAGGCGGCAAACAGCCCTCTGGCAGTTTCCGCTTCGATCTCGCCGCGCAGTGCTGCTCCGCACGCCTTGAGCGCGACCGAATGTGCGCTGTCTCTAAGCGCTGTCGGCCATTCTACGAGGTGTCGGTAAGCATCGATGACGCTGCGCACCTGGGCGGGATAGCCGAGACCAACAAGAATTGAAACAGGTTCTCTGAACATATCGGGTTTCATTGCTTCCTCCTTCCAAACCCGTGATGTCGAAGGCGCCGCGGCCACGGCGCCCTCATTGAAAGCTATAAAGCTCACGCGGCTTTTTTTGCTTCGATCTGCGCAGGAGACGATGTCGAGCCAAGCGCGGGCGCGGTCTCGATGGTTATCCTCCGCGGCTTCATTTCCTCGGGAACCTCACGGACGAGATTGACGGACAAAAGACCGTTTTTCAAATCTGCTCCGCTGACCCTGACATGATCGGCAAGCTCGAAACGATGCTCGAATGACCGGCCGGCAATGCCGCGATGCAGATAGGCCTCTGCGGCCGTCTCCTGCTTTTTGCCGGTGACTGTCAGCAGATTGGATTGAAAGGTAATGTCGAGATCGTCCTGCGCAAAGCCGGCAACCGCGATTGCAATCCGGTAGCTGTCATCGCCCGTCTTGACGATGTCGTAGGGCGGCCAGTCGCTGACCGAGCGAGCGCGCTGCGCGTTTTCGAGAAGATTGAACACCCGGTCGAAACCGACGCTGGACCGGAAAAGGGGGGAATAGTCAAAAGATGTTGCCATAGCCATATCCTCCTTGAAGCAACATGGGTACGGAGCGCCGAAAGATGGCGCTTCCAGCAGTGCCAGCCCTGTCGTGAGCGGCCGGCGCGTATCGATTTGGTTTTGGACGCCGCGAATTCAAGAGCCGCCTTTAAAAAATTTCGAGGGCGGCGGTCGATTAGAGCGTGAAGGTTCAGCAGGTGGCGTTTCTCATCCCAGAACACGCCCAAATGCGTCGTGCAGCGGAAGCCCCCCCTGGCGTTTTCCACGTCTCATACAACGGGACATCTCTCGGAACCGGCAATCACGAAGATCGTTCAGCATCTTATTCAAGGGAGTGCGCATGTTCGAAGATTTCAAGCTTGAAATGATCAGGTTGCCGGAGACAATGCTTCGTGTGCGACATGGCGGAAGTGGCCCACCTATTCTTCTGCTGCACGGACATCCCAGGACTCACACCACCTGGCACAAGGTCGCTCCTATTCTTGCGAAGAATTACACGGTAATTTGCCCAGATCTGAGGGGGTTTGGAAAGTCCGGCAAGCCGGCTGACCCCTATGATTATGAAGCGTCGTCCAAACGGGCCAAGGCCCGTGACTGTGTCGCACTCATGGAGCACCTGGGCTTCGACCGATTCTTCCTGGCAGGTCATGACAGAGGCAGCTACACCGCGTTCCGCACGGCCATGGATCACCAGGAAAGGGTGAAAAAGCTTGCCATCCTGGATGGAATTCCGATCCTGGAAGCATTGGAACGATGTGACTTTCGTTTTGCCTCACGATGGTGGCACTGGTTCTTTTTCGCGCAACATGGCAAACCCGAGCAGGCCATCCTCGCTGATCCCCTGACATGGTACGGTGGCAACGAAGCGTCCATGGGGCGCGAGAACTTTGCGGATTTCTTTTCGGCGATCCGTGATCCGTTGACGGTTCAGGGTATGCTTGGCGACTATCGGGCCGGTGTCCGGGTCGACCACCTCCACGACCGCGATGATCGGAACACCGGAAAAAAGCTGACTTGCCCGCTCCACGTGTTGTGGTCGATGCAGGACGACCTCGAAGAACTATATGGAGATATTCGGGCAATATGGCAGCCTTGGTCAACACATCCGGTCTCAGGGCAAGGAATAGACAGCGGCCACCACATGGCGGAGGAGGCACCTTCGGAACTGGCGCAGGCCCTCACTTCATTCTTCGAGGCATGAAGCTAGGGTCAAATGCTGCTAATACTGTCAACGGAGGGCCTTACCTCCCTCGCCATAGGAGAAAGAGGTCGACGTTGACACCGACTGTCCGTCGAACGGCTTTCTATCTCGGTCACCTCAAGTCATTTTGACTGGGCGCTCTTCACGAGATTTCTACCGCCATGTTTAGCCTGGTACAGCGCGGCATCCGCCCTCAGAAGGAGTTCCTGGAGCCTCTCGTTCTGTCGAGCTTCAGCGACACCGAAACTGCAGGTGATGCGCCCTTTTGCCAGCGGCTCGACAACACATTCGGCGACGGCGTTACGGAGCCGTTCAGCCACGATCAGTGCCGACGCCATGTCAGCCCTGGGCAACACGATGCAAAATTCTTCGCCGCCGATCCTTGCCGCATAATCATAGGGGCGCAAGTGATCCTTGACGGCCTCGGCAACCGCCATCAGCGCCTTGTCACCGGTCTCGTGTCCATATTCATCATTGATCCGCTTGAAGTGGTCCAGGTCGAAGAGGATGATGGAAACCGCGTCATCCGATCGGCTGGCCTGGGCCTGAATAACCGGCATGCGTTCCATCAGCGCCCTGCGGTTTCCGAGGCCCGTGAGAAAGTCCGTGCTTGCTTGATGCTTGAGCTTCCTTGTCAAGTCCTCGACCTCCAGCAGCATGGACCGCGCAATATCGGTAACGGTGCCGATTTCATCAGAGGCGGACGCTGGCAAGGTCAGGATCGTTTTGTCGTCGGGATAGCGCTTCAAAGCCGATGCAAGCCGGTTAAGTGGACTGATAAGTCGCCAGATCGCGTAAAGACACAGAACCGTTCCGACCAATGTCGCGCTGAGGACAAGACCGAAAATCGACAGGGCGCTTGGTTGGAAGCCGAGCGACAAAAAGGTAACGAGCGCAATGAGCGGCACGTGGACGCTGACGAAGCAGACAAGAAAAATCTTCGCAACGATGGACGATTTGATTTTATTCAAGCGATCCCCGAACATCAATTTGGCTATCTATCAGTTGACTCTTATTTAGGTAAATTGCGCGCACCGGCCCATTCTGCTTTTGGATGGGCAATATTTTGGAGGTGGAGATGTCGGTATACGTCATCATGAAGCGGCTGCACCTCCTTTTGCGGCATCGCTGATCGCGTTCCGCGTGCCAGGCCGCTATCATGAAAGAAAAAACTCCCTGACTGGAACGTGGGACAAAGACCGCTGGCACGGCCTGAGCAAGTCTTGGGAACCAAATCAGTCAATAGATGCAGGGTGCTATGGACGGGGCGCCTCATAGGCCACGACCGTTAAGGACATGTATCCGGCAATCCACTCAGTCCCTGTGTCATATGCTTGAACTGCGGCTTTTCGCCGTTGCCTGGAAAGTCCAGGACATAAAGACTGTCGAAATCATCGCCTGACCATTTGGGGATATCATCAGGGTCTCCGCCTTCAGCCTCCATCAACGCCCTTGCGACTTTGACCAGTTTCTTGTGCTCCCATGCGACCAAGGTCACACGGTCTGGGTGTTCGGTAGGATCCAAAGCGGTCACCAATTCTTTGACGTCGTTGTAGCCTATCGACGTTTCCACTGGCAGGCCGTTTGCAATCGCTGTTGGCTCGATTGTCGCCAGCGGTCGGACATAGGCATAGCTCTTACCATCATCTTCTTTTTGCCGGGATGGATCGGGCGCAATGATGCGGTCAGGCTTGCCGAACAATCGGGTGAGAACTGCCGGCAGAGCCAAGGACCTGTTCAAGCCACGGCAACTCAGCTGGCCCAATCCATTTGACGGCTTTTCTCCGTGCCGAATAAAGACGATAACGTGATCGTTCTTGCGGACCTGTTCCGCCGCACCGATGGCACCAGCGCCAGAGATGAAGACGCTTGCCAAAAGCAGCATCAGTAGGTTTCGCGTAGTCATGGAGCCTTCAACGCCCGCATGTAGTTTTAGTATTTTTGAGTCGCGTGTCATGAGCCAGATACGAGTGCCAGGGCCGACTTAAGATAGCGCGCAGCAAGATCGTCACCGTTTCGGTTTGCAATCTCATAGGCTGCACGACAATGCGCTTCAAGCGCACTGGAGCCAAATGTAACGTCCGGCATGACGGCATCCATGACAGCCCCGGTGAACACCGACGGCTCGCCGTTGCTGTCCCTCAGACATCGCCCATAGGCGACAAGGCATTTTCGCCCGCCATTTTTGAGCTGCACGGCGTAAGATGATGCGGATGTATTACCGGAAATTATTGCTTCATGCGTATTACGGGCAATCATCGCCCTATCCTCCTCAACGATCCTTGAGAGGATGGTCTCGACTGGCATGCCCTTAACTAAATCCTCAAGTGGTATCTCGTAGAGCGACGCGAATACCGCATCGGCAAAAAGAAGATTGTCGGCAAGAACCCAGCTGAAGAACCCGATGGAATCGCTCAAACCGCCGACATATTTGATGTCATCGTTGAAGTCGCGCATCTCTTTTCCATTGCTGTCAGTTGAACCTATGACGACACTAAATGCATAACTTGCCCGCCTTAAGTTTGTTGCATAGTATGGGAAAGCTCAGAATTGAGGGCAAAGCGCAGCTTGGCATATCTGATTGCTACTTGTCCCAAGTTGATCAAATGAGGTCAGGACAGGGTTGAACAGTTCCGGATCGGTACCATGTACTCAAATTCTTCCAAGGCCAGATTGTTATCCAATCTCTCAAACGAGGTTCGGCTGGAGATTTTGTCGATCATCTGCGACAATGAGAGCTCAGTTGGCAGTCTGGCCGAGCGACTGAATATGAGCCAGTCGGCTATCTCACAGCACCTTGCCAAGCTTCGCCGCGACGGACTAGTCGCGACGCGCAAGGACGGCCAGACGGTTTATTACATCTGCCGAAATCCCGGCGTTCAACGCGTCCTTGATATGCTGAGCGAGATCTTCAGCCCCAGTTTTGAAAAAAAGAACGGCTATCCCCTGGCGCATCCTCGCAAGAGCCGCATCTAGGCACCGCAGGCACCGGTCATTTCAGGACTTGGCCCACTCGATAGAATGGACAGTTCTGATTGATTCAGCGAGGTGGTCCGCCAGGCGCATGGTGGTTGGTTGCGTTCACCACTCGACCGCCGTTATCGTGTTGTCCCGCCTCGACCAGAAGAACGCCGATACCCTGTTTCTCCAGGCGAAATGCAGTGGCTAGTCCCACCGGCCCAGCACCAACGATGCAAACCTGAAACGGTAATGATGTCACGTCCTGCGCACGCGTGATCATGGAGCCTGACTTCCCAGTATCATCCCTACACTAAAGGGACAGGGGGCACGAGTTGCAACGACCAGATTTTACCAGTCACTTCAGGCGAGCGGCCACAAGCCGTTCAACATCCGGGCAACATCGAGATCACATGTCACGCTTTGCGGACAGTCCTATCGTGGCATCCGGGCAAATCCCTTTGCAAGAATTGGCCCAGTGGGTTTGCCGGTTGGCGAGCCACCCGCCTGCTCGAGCGTGATTTCGTAAAGCTGGTCGGTTCGGGGGGCAGGAAGTGGAGGCCCTTCCAGCTGCGCGGAACGCACGCCCTCGAGCAAACCGAGCGAAACGGGACCAACCTCCTTCGAGGGCAACGTCCATAGCTGGATCGTCTTGTCCTGCGGCACCGCAAAATCGGCCAGCATCCGCACCGTTGCCCTCTCGTTTCCGAAATCCTCAACGACAGCCTGCACCTGACCTCTTTCGTCAAGGAGAACCGCGATCACGAGGGGATCGGAAGGCCGCGCTAGGCTGAAGGCAAGACCGATGGCGAGCAGCAGGCTTGCGGCGATAGCTGAAAGAGCGACGCTACGCCAGCTATTGTTATCATTTGCGGACCTGGGCGACGCGTCCTGTGCAGGAGCGCTTTGCTGAACCAGGCGGGCTTCGATTTTTTCCCATAAGCCTTCGGTATTTGCAGCAGGTTCAACCGCGGTATCAAGGGGAAGAAATCGCTCCCGGCTTCTGGACACCTCCGCGCGCAGGGCAGCATCATGCACCAGTTCAGCCTCGATTGCTCCGACGTCCTTTTCATCCAGCAGGCCAAGAACGTAATCATCGGCAAGATCGGCACTGTCTTTGCGGTCAATGGTCATGCCATACACTCCCGCAGGGCGATGAGGCCACGCCTTATCCAGGACTTTGTCGTTCCGAGCGGAATGGATAGCCTGCCGGCGATCTCACCGTGAGAGTATCCCCCGACATAGGCCATCAAGATTCCCTGACGCTTCGTCTCGTCGAGCTGACCGAGACATTCATAGAGCCGTGAGTTCCGATCCAGTTGCTGCCATGCGGCGATCACCTGTGTTGCGGCTTCACTATCCCGAAGCATGTCGACGTCCTCAACGGTCAGTTCGCGGCGCGTATCGCGGACAAGATTGAGGGCGCGGTTGCGGACGATCGCGTAAATCCATCCCCGCGCAGATCCCTGATCGGCGCGATATTGATGCGCATGGGTCCAAATTCGCACAAAGCTTTCCTGAACAACCTCTTCGGCCAGCTCGCGCCGCCTGACGATACGCTGGGCTACCGCGACGAGCCGCCCGGCCTCGCGATCGAATATCAACCGCAACGCATTTTTATCGCCTTTCGCGCAGGCAGCGAGCGCCCTGTCGAGATCGTTCGGCACGGAGCCCATCTGCATCCTATTCCTTTCCACGTGGTCGGGTGAACGGCGACCGCTGCATCATACCCATCAGACAAGTTAATGGATGCATCTTAAAATAATTTTTCCCGCCTGCATCCAACCGCGCGGGCTGCCGTGTCCTGAAACCGGAGGCGTTCGAACGACGCCTTCAGAATGGTTCAACAACGGGAGAAGCACATGCATACTATGCGCCTCGGTCTCATCGCATCCATGGCCCTCGCGGCATCGGCAGGTTTTGCCGTAGCGGCGCCGGTCCTTGGTCTCACAGGAGACAAGACCCTCGTCATGTTCGATACGCAAAAACCTTCGGTTACGAAGTCCATGGAGGTGACCGGCGTCGAAAAGCTCGTCGGCATCGACTTCCGCCCGGGCAACAAGTCCGTCGTTGGTGTGACATCGGATCATCGTATCGTCACCATCGACCTCGAGACCGGCGCTGCCACCGAGGTCGCGAAGATGGACAAGACGCTCACCCTTTCCGATGCACCTGTTGTCGTCGACTTCAATCCCGCTGCAGACCGTCTTCGTTTCATGACGGGCACCACGAACCAACGCGTTCACCCTGACACCGGGGCAGTCACGGTGGATGGTTCACTCGCTTATGAGGATGGCGACATGCATAAGGGTGAAACGCCGAATATCGTTGCTGCGGCTTACACGAACTCGATCGGCAAGCCCGAGAAAACCGCGATGTACAATATCGACGCCACAATCGGGGCGCTGATCCAGCAGACAAAGCCAAATGATGGAACGTTGAAGTCGATCGGCAAGCTCGGCCTGAAGGAAACACCCGCAAGCTATGCATTCGATATCCACGGAGAGGAAGGCGGCAAGAACACTGCCTTTCTGGCTGCGGGTAATACGCTTTACACCGTCAATCTGGACACGGGTGCTGCGACTGAAATTGGTGCGATTGCCGGTGCTGACGGCCGGATTCGCGACATCGCCATCCTGCCTGCAACCTGAGACACTGTTGCGGCAACAACGCGAGATGACAAAGGGCTGGCTCCGAAACCGGAGCCAGCCCTGTTTATCAAGGGTTTACCGTCACATCTTGGGAAGCAGGACCTTGTCGATAACGTGAATGACGCCGTTCGACTGTTTCACGTCGGCGATTGTGACATGCGCTACACCGCCAGTCTCGTCGGTGAGGGTGATCTTACCTTTGCTCTCCTTGGCTTTCAGAATACACCCGCCCACTGTCTTCACGTCGTGGGTGCCGTTGTCGTCCTTGATCATCTTTGCAATAGCCTTTGACATGGCGTCAGCCGCAACGACGTGACAGGTGAGAACCTTGGTCAGCTGTGCCTTGTTCTCAGGCTTCAAGAGATTGTCGACGGTGCCCTTGGGCAGGGCCGCAAAAGCTTCGTTGGTTGGTGCAAAAACCGTGAAGGGACCCTTGCCCTGCAACGTTTCCACCAGGCCGGCGGCCTTGACGGCTGCGACAAGCGTCGTGTGGTCTTTTGAATTCGCGGCGTTTTCAACGATGTTTTTGTTTTCATACATCGCGGCGCCACCGACTTTCGGATTAGCGGCAAAAGCGCCAGTCGAGATGGCAGAAACGATTGTGGCAAGCGCGAGCTTCTGTATTGCAGACCGGATCATCGTAACGTCCTCTTGTTCAATTGCCCCGACGCGGATTGCGCGCCTCCTCGGGCTAACACTCCTTCATTGGAGCGAGACAAAAGACGAAAGGACTGACAGAAAAGTTTCAGGACATGATAACTAGCCGTTAAAATCGTTTTGCGAGATCGAAAACTACCATTCGATTCTTGAGCCGTCATAGGCAAAGAACTGACCGGTCTGCTCTGGCGTGAGGGCGTCTATCGTCTGGAGGAGGCGCGCGGCAGACTCTTCCGGCTCGAACCGATCCTTTCCCTTTGAAAACGGCTGCGACAAATCAGTCGCGACCGTTCCGGGATGAAGCGCCACGACAATAGACCGTGGATTGGTGCGCCCGATCTCGATTGCTGCCGTTCTTATGATTTGGTTCTGGGCCGCCTTAGATGCCCTGTAAGAGATCCACCCGCCCAATCGGTTGTCTCCGATCGAGCCGACGCGTGCGGACAGCGAGGCAAAAACGCATTTTTCTTCGCGCTTCAAAAGCGGCGCGAAATGTTTCAACAGCAGGGCTGGTCCGATAGCATTCACGGCAAACTGTTTGGCCATCTGCAAAGGGTCGATTGCCTTGATCGACTTTTCAGGGCCAACGCCGTCAATCGTCAAGGCGCCGGTCGCGTTGAAAATCAGATCGAAGGACCCGCGCTGGTCGCCGAGACGGCTCGCGGCCGCGGCGACGCTCGTCTCATCGGTAATGTCCAGATCGTCCTTGCTGCGGGAGAGCGGCAGGGCAACCGCGCAGCAAGCATCGGCTTCAAGGAGGGACATCAAGGCCCCTCCGACGCCGCCGGATGCGCCTATCACGATCGCCCTGTAGCCGTCCGCTAGGGAATGCAGCATCGATATACCCCTTCAGCGTTGAGCGGGAAACTCAAGCTTGCTGACGTCATAGCCCAGCTCGCGCGTTTTCGCGATCATTCCCTGGAGTTTCGCTTTGGAGGGTATGCCACGCGCATAAATCCACACGTCGTCAGTGGAGGGGTTGGCGCTGATGAACCAGGATTTGTCCGGGGATTTGTACAGAACCCAATAGTTAAACGTGATGAGAAGCGGATAACGCACCCGCATCCTGGCATTTGCGGAGCCAAAGTCCTCGATCTTGCCGACACCCTTGATGGTTTTCAGCCGGCCCTGCGGAGTGCCTACCCGGCAGCCGTCCTCCACCATGACCTCGTTTGCAGCGCTACCCTGCCGGTAGGTCGAGTAGCCGGCGACGCAGCCGTCCGTCAGCAGCATGGGCATGCGGCCGATCTCAAGCCACGTACCGCGGTAGTGATCAATCCCCACCGGAACCGGCTTCGGGCTGGCGGCGACGGCGGATTGGGCCGATAGCGCAACAGCAAGCGTTAACGCTCCGGCCAGCTTTTTGATACCCGTCTGCATGAACTCCTCCTTTTGATGGCGTCCATAGGCCCAGGTATCCGCCCGCCGTCGCGGTATACCCCGACAGCGATCAAGGACGAACGCTGGCGCCATAGAACGCATCGGCGTCAAAAGCGTTGCACATGCGGACCCAATCAGGTCAGCGACAAACCCTATTTCGCTGACGGTCCCGCGATGACGGATTTCGCCCTGATGCGCGCCGCCTTTCTGTAAGCCCTGGGGGTAAGCCCCATCTCCAGTCGAAAGTAACGATTGAAGTTCGACAGGTTGTTGAAGCCCGCCTCGAAACAGATATCGGTAATGGATGTCTCCGTCTCGGCAAGCAGGGTTCGCGCCCGCCAGACGCGAACCGATCGGCTGTAGTCGGAGAAGTTCATGCCGGTCAGGCGTCGGAAGGCGCGGGAGAATGCCGAGGGCTCGAAGCCAACCAGCTCGGCCACTTCCTGCATCTGGGCGGCCGGGTTCGATTGGAGGATCTGGATCGCCTGATCGATCCTGCGATGCCTGCGGTCAGACACCTGGTTATAGACGGATATGAAATGTTCGCTTGCGAGCAAGCGTTTGTCGGCGGCTGCCTCGATATCTTCGAGGATTTCCAGAAAAAGCCCAAGCCCGCCGCGGTGTCCTACCGCGTGCAATTTTAGGATTTTGGCACCGATCGAGAGAGCGTCTTCGCCCAGAACCTCGATGCCACGCTGTGCCAGAGGTTTGAGCCGGTGAAGGACATCAAACTCCGGACAGACCGCGCGGATACCGATCAGCGCATCCGCATCAAACTGCAGAACCATGTCTCGACCGGGCAACGGGGGCGCGCCCGGCGTAATCCAGTTATGGGGAAGGTTCGTCCCCGTGAGCACCAGATGCCGCGGGCGGAACGGCCCGATGTAATCCCCTACATAGGCAAAGCCTGTAGCATCAGGAATGAAGTGGATTTCCCATTCTGGGTGGTAGTTCCAGATGCAGATCGGATTGGGGTAGTCGTCCCTGCGGATCAGATAGGACGCCCCTCCTGGCAGAACGATCTGTTCGCGTGTGGCGGAGAAGGTCTCGGAGACCGATTGCGGAAAGTCCGATGCAATACGCATTCATCTGCTCATGTTATGGCGCACAAATGTCAAGATAATACCAGTTCTGTGATTGACGCCAACTAGTTTACGCGTCTCGCTTGCGCAAATCTGGCCCGGTCGATGGCACGGGAGTTGCCACCAAGGGAGGACATCATGACACTGAACGCACTCCGCGCCGGCTGCGCGGTTATCGCCATCTTTGCCGCATCCAACGCGTTTGCCGCCGCACAATGCACCAGCGACGTGCGTGTGCTGGCGCAGCCACGCGACGGACTGACACTTCTCGAAAAATACGTCGATGAGTTTGAAGAACTCTCGGGCGCTGGTTTCGAGATCAGCTATCTCAACGAGAACGATCGCCGCGCAAAGTCACAGGCTGACGCCTCGACGGTCGGGAGCTTTAACGTCTATTACGTCGACGAGGCCAATCTTGCCCTTTTTGCGTCGTCGAAGTGGATCGTTCCGCTCGAAGGCTTTTACCCGGCAGAATACGATTACAAAGATTTCGACGCCGGCATGCGCGCTGCTGCGACCTATGATGGCAAGGAGTGGTTTGCACCGGTACAGGGCGGCGGCGACCTGATGGTCTATCGCACCGATCTGTTGGAGAAGGCAGGCATCAGCCCGCCGGAGACTTGGGACGACTATTTCGCCGCGGTGAAGAAGCTGCATGATCCGGCAAATGGTGTTTACGGCACCGCCCTGCGCGGACAGCGCGGTTCAGGCGCCAATGTCTGGCGCTGGATGCCCTTCTTCAAGGCAAATGGCGGCGAGTGGTTCAAGGATGGCAAACCGGCCTTCAATTCCGATGCAGCCGTAAAGGCGACCGAAACCTACCTCGAACTGTTCAAATACTCCGCACCGGGCACCCAAACGGGCTCCTGGGATGAGTCCACCGGCGCTTTCCGCTCCGGCAAGGTGGCGATCATCATCGAATCTGCGCCACTCGGTGGCATGTCGGTCGATAAGGCGCAGAGCCAGGTTGCAGACAAGGTCGCCTTCTCGGTTCCACCGTCGCCGCTGCCGGGCGCTGGTTACGCCCATGGTTTTGCAATCGCTTCCAAGGCCAACAAGACGGATGAGGATAAGGCCTGCGCCGGCCTCTTCGTTGCCTGGGCGACATCCAAGGAACAGGAGGCACGCCGCCTCGCCGCCGGTCAGCCGGGGGAGTTGACGCGTACAAGCACCTATCAGAGCCCGGAATACGCCAAGACCTTCGGCCAGAATCTTGCCGATGCGATGGCGGCGACCGGCGAAAAGACCACCGTTACCTTCTGGCAGGATGCACGCTGGCAGGAACTGGGCAACCAGTGGGGTATCATGCTGGAAGAGCTGATCACCGGCAGCCGTACCGATATCAAGGCGACGCTCAACGAACTTGAAGCTTTCGCCGCCAAACTCTGACGCCTCCCAAGCCGTCTGAGGGGCGCGTCTGGTGACGCGCCCCCTTTTTCCCACCCGAGGATCTGCCATGCGCCGCGGCCGCTCGCTGCCTTACGTCTTTCTTGGACCCACTCTGGGTATCCTGATCGTTCTGGCGCTCGTGCCGACGGTCTACGCCATCAATATCTCCCTGCAAAACCGCACGCTGTCTGCGCCCGACGCGGACTATGTCTGGTTTGCCAATTATCTGGCGCTGTTTTCAGATTCCCGTTTCCTGAATGCGCTATGGGTGTCCTTCAAGTGGGAGATCATCAGCGTTTCATTGACCATGGTTACCGGGCTTGCACTCGGGATTGCGATGTTCGAGGCCGCAAGCCCGCGCATGCGCAACGTGCTCTGCGTGCTCTTCATCATCCCGGTTCTTTTGCCACGCGTCTGCGCCGCTTTCGTCTGGAAGTTCGCCTTCCATCCGCTCTACGGCGCCTTGACATGGCCGGTCAGGGAACTCACCGGCATCACGCCCGATATCCTGTCGACGCCGCTTGGCGCACTCCTTGCCGTTGCCTTCGTAGACGTCTGGCAGTGGGGCCTTTTCTTCGCCGTGATCATCCTGAAGCTTCTGGAATCCCTGCCGCCACAGCCGCTGGAAGCCGCACGCATCGATAAGGCGACCCGCTTCGAAATTCACCGCTTTGTCACGCTGCCGATGCTAAAGGCACCCTTGATCAGCCTGCTGCTTGTCAAGGCGATCGAAAGCCTGCGCTCTTTCGACCTCGTCTATGTCATGACCCGCGGTGGTCCCGGCATCTCGACCGAGACGCTGGACATGTACGCCTATTCCCAGGGATTTATCGAAGCCGGCAAGATTTCGTACGCCTCCTCCATGGCCGTCATCATGATGGTCCTGACCATCGTCACCTTTACCTTCACCTGGAAGAGGCTGAATCGATGAAGATTTCCACCTTCCTGCTCAGGCTCTTGCTTGTCCTTGCCGCCGCGCTCGTCGTGCTGCCGCTGCTATGGACGCTGCTTAACGCTTTCAAGACCAATGCCGACCTGCTGGTATCGACTCCGAAGCTCGTCTTCCAGCCTGTTCTCGAGAATATGAGTTACGTGGTGAACCGCCGATCGGTCGCACGCGCGCTCACAAATTCCTTGATCATCTGCTCGAGCGCGGTCGTCCTGGGGGCTGTCCTCGGTGTGCCCGCCGCCTATGTGATCGCCCGGTTCAAGAACAGGATCACGGCGGAAGCGCAGTTCTTCGTGCTGTCGCTCCGCTTCCTGCCGCCCGTTGCCATCGCCATTCCCATGCTGGTCATCTGGCTCGGCCTCGATCTCTACGACACGCGACTGTCCCTGATCGTGACCTATCTCATCGTGACGGCGTCGATCACCATCTGGCTTTCCGTCCCGGCTTTCGAGCGCGTCAGCCACCACGTCGAAGAAGCTGCCAGGGTGGACGGACTTGGCCCTTATGCGACCTTCTTCCGCATCGCCCTGCCAATTGCCCGTTTCCAGGTCTTTGGTGCCATCGCCTTCTCCTTTGTCCTCGTCTGGAACGAGTTCCTTCTCGCCATGATGTTGACGACCTCGAAGGCAAAGACCCTGCCGATCATCGCGTCCGAAATGTCGCAGCTTGGCATGAACGTTCCCTGGGGCATTCTCAACGCCGCCGTGGTGCTTCTATCGCTGCCGCCGCTGATCCTGCTCGGCGTGCTTGCCGGTGGCCTCAATGCTGCATTCTCCAAAAAAACTGATCAAGGTTGACTGACCCATGAAAGCACTTGTCCTCGAACGTGTCGGCGAACTTTCCCTGCGCGACATCGAAATTTCCCATGAAATGGGGCCGGATGACGTTCGCATTCGTCTCCATACTGTCGGCGTCTGCGGCAGCGACGTGCATTATTACACTCATGGACGCATCGGTGACTTCGTCGTCAACGAGCCCATGGTTCTCGGTCACGAGGCGGCCGGCACCGTCATCGAGACCGGTGCCAGTGTCACCCATCTGAAGCCGGGCGACCGGGTTTGCATGGAGCCGGGTATCCCCGATCCGAAATCGCGCGCCTCCCGCCTCGGCCTCTACAACGTCGATCCTGCCGTCACTTTCTGGGCGACGCCTCCCGTCCACGGCGTTCTGTGCCCCGAGACAGTTCATCCCGCAAGCTTCACCTATAAACTGCCGGATAATGTCTCCTTTGCCGAAGGCGCTATGGTCGAACCATTCGCGGTTGGGATGCAGGCGGCCGCCCGGGCGAAGATAACGCCCGGCGATACGGCAGTTGTGACCGGCTGCGGCACGATCGGCATCATGGTGGCCCTGGCCGCTCTCGCCGGCGGCTGCTCGCGGGTCCTGATTTCGGATATTTCCGCCACGAAGCTGAAGCTTGCCGAAAGCTATGGCGGCATCACGGGGGTCAATCTGAAAGAGGTCGATCTCGTTCAGACCGTCAAGGAAGCAACCGAAGGTTGGGGAGCGGACATCGTTTTCGAATGCTCGGGCGCGCCGGCTGCGGTCCGCGATCTCTTCAAGGTCGTGCGTCCGGGCGGAACGGTGGTCATCGTCGGCCTGCCGCCGGAACCGGTCGCCGTTGACCTTGCAGCGGCCTGCTTCCGTGAATGCCGTATCGAGACCGTTTTCCGCTATGCGAATGTGTTTGATCGTGCGCTGGCGCTGATTGCCGCGGGCAAGGTTGATCTGAAGCCGCTGGTTTCCGGCACCTACGCTTTCGATCAGTCGATCGCAGCTTTCGAGCGGGCGGCCGAAGGCAGGCCTGAAGACGTGAAGTTGCAGATCATCCTGGATGGGGAGACGCATTGATGGCCACCGTCGAGTGCCGGGGAATCCGGAAAGTCTATGGCTCGCTTGAGGTGATGCGCGATTTCGACCTGAAGATCGACGATCACGAATTCGTCGTCTTTCTCGGTCCGTCCGGCTGCGGGAAATCCACGATGCTGCGGATGATCGCCGGGCTTGAGGAAATTTCCGGCGGTGATCTTCTCATTGGCGGCGCGCGGATGAACGACCGCGACCCGGGCGACCGGGGCATCGCCATGGTGTTTCAGAACTATGCGCTCTACCCTCACATGAGTGTGCGGGACAATATTACCTTTGGTCTTGAGAGGGCCGGCATCGCCAAGGCCGCAATCGATCAGCGTCTGACGCCTGTGGTTGATGCGCTTGGCCTTGGCGTCTATCTCTCGCGTAAGCCCACCGAACTATCTGGCGGCCAGCAGCAGCGTGTGGCGATTGCCCGCGCCATGATCAAGACGCCAGAGGTCTTCCTGTTCGATGAACCGCTTTCGAACCTCGACGCCAAGCTGCGCGGTAGTCTGCGTGTTGAGATCGCACGGCTCCACAAGGACCTGAGAACGACGAGCATCTACGTCACTCATGATCAGCTCGAAGCCATGACGCTTGCCGACCGTATCGTGCTCATGAAAGATGGTCGGATCGAGCAGATGGGCACGCCCGAAGAGATTTACCAGACACCCCGAACCATATTTGCCGCAGGCTTCATCGGCACGCCGAACATGAATTTCCTGCAATTGCAGATGACGGCTGAGGGCGTCGGCGACGATCTCGTCACGTTTGCAGCCCCGGCGGGTCTGCGCTCTGGTGAGGTCACCGTCGGGATCAGGCCGGGATCATTCCGCCTGAACCACGATGCCAAGGCGTTTCGCGGAACCGTTGAGCGCAATGAGTTCCACGGTGAGACACGTTTGATCTGCCTCAAAAACGACCGGCACGAGATCAACATTTCCGTTCCGGCGGAGGTCAGACCAGCCGTAGGCGAGGTGCTCGGGGTCGACGTGGCCGCGTCGGATATTCACGTCTTTGATCCCGCCACAGGTTTACGGTTGAACTGACGACTGTTAGGCCAGTTTTGCAGCCTCTCGGCCCCCGTGACAAACCCCGAGAACGCTTTCACGCGGCGTCTGCTCTGCAGTGCTTTAAGCCCGAGGGTACCGGAACCGGGAGGTCATTTGATGGTTCGTCCTTCAAAAGGAGACCATGATGCGTGACCTGAACAAGAACACGGTGGGCAAGCCTGACGACCCGAAAGCCACACGCGGATCGACGTGGCGGCCGAGAGCCCGGGATGAGGACATCATCACGAACGGGGACGAGGGTGCCCCGCCGGTCCCTATCGGCCAACCCGGCGACAGGGAGAAAGAAGCCGGTAACGCGGCGCCGGGGTCTGACGAAAAAATTTAGGATGTCAGAGCCGCGACGGAAGAGTTCGCACTCCCCACATATTGGGGTGGACTCTGCGCCGATCAATGTTATCCTTTAGATATTGCCACCAACCGAATTCGTAGGCGGTGGCAACTGAGGGTTACTATGTGCTCCCGCCTGCTGATCGGGAGAGCCATTGTGTCCTCTTACAATAATCTCGACAATTGTCTTTTACGGCGCACATTGATGCGCTGGGCCGTACGTTTTACCTCGCACGAAGGGCTGCGGGTGAAACTGGTAGAAGATACCATCAATCACACATTGCGACGCTTCCCGGTGCAAGATGACGAGCTTGCCATCGATGTTGAGTTGTTCGCTACGATGCGGCGGGTTTTCCTGCGCGAATTCAGTATCCCTTCCACCCGCACCGACAATCTTCCCGCTCGGCCTGAAGCAGGCGTGATGAAAAACGGTCAGTGAAGCGTTGACGACGTTCCCGGGGGGCCGAACAGCGCGTCGGCAATTTTTCGAAGCTGTTTTCTGTCATCGCTGAGGACGTAACCTGCGCGGTTTGCGGACATGGGAGAAGAAAAGACGAAAGGTAGCCCCATCGCCTCGAAAAGCGTCGTTAGTTGCAGCATCGTTTCAACGTCGACGTTGATATCGATGATGACGGCGTCGGCGTCTCCCGCTTCCAGTGTCCGCAGTACCGCCCGCAACGAGGGGACGGGACCGAGGACAGTCGCTCCGGCGGCCGCAATCTGCTCACGGCACGCCGCCGTCAGCACCTTACGCTGCTCAACCACCATCAGCCTCTTGCCTCTGAAGACACGTAGCACGGTAATGTCCTTTTTATGCCGGCAGCCGCTCCATGGCGGCAAGCAGGAGACAATCACTTCCTTTGTCCCATGCGTTTATGTCCTGCATCGTTACGCCAGCTAAACCGGCTATCCTTGCACCGCAACACAACCGAGCAGCAACAGACAGGTTCCAGTCTGATTTATCGGCGAAGCTTTTTTTGGGCTCCGGCAATGGAACCAAGACCGCGAGAGCAGGTTGAATGAAAATCCATGAAAACGGGATAGTTTGCAATGCCGCGGTATTATTTCCACATCAGAGATGCTGAAGGTCTCTCTGTGGATACAGAAGGTGCAATGCTTTCGAACGACGAAAGGGCCTGCATCGAGGCATTGCAGGCCGCCAGGGAAATGCTTGCCGAGAAAATTCTGAAAAACGAAATTGTCGATGGCGCTGAGTTCGAGGTCGTGAGGGGCGATGGCGTTCTGGTCGCGAAAATCCCGCTAAAATCTGTTGTCCGGTTCGAGTAAGGAGATTTCTGATGGAACGTCGGCGTTCATTGCCGACCATGACATCCTGCCTTCTCCCGACGCCCCTTGAATGGAAAGGCTCCGCTGCGCGCAGTCGTCCGCTGGGTCACGGATAGAAAATAAGGGCCTTCAAAAACTCCCCCGGACGATCCCTTGTGTCATTGAGTGCCTTATCGAGATCTCGTAGCGGGTAGCTGTGGGTGTATAACCTCGATGGGTCGAGTGCGCCGGAAACCACGGCTGCCGCCGCCTTTTTCATGCCACTGATATAGATTTGTGGATCCCGTTCATGGGCATTGATGACGTCCAATCCCCGCCAGTTCCACGATTGCATGTTGACCTGCCTTGGGCCGTCCTGATGATAGCCTGCAATGATCAGGCGGCCGCGCTCGGCAGCGAGTTCTCCTGCGAGATCAAGCGGCCATTGTTGGCCGACGGCTTCAATGACCCGGTCGCAGAACCTGCCGCCGGTCAATTCCTTGACGCGTTCGATGATTCTCCAGTGGTCGTCCATCTCGATGAGATCCGCTGCACCCATCGTGCGTGCCAGGGCCAGCGAAAAAGAACGTCGTGATATGGCGATGACCCGCGCACCTTCTCGGGCAGCAAGTTGGGTCAGCAGTGCTCCAAGGAACCCGACGCCCACCACTGCAACGGTCTGGCCGGCCTCGATCTGACACCGTTCGAAGATATTCATGGCGCAGCCCAGCGGCTCACCCGGAAAGGGCTGGCCATCAAGTTCCGACGGCAGGCGAACCACCATATCGGCCTCGGCAATATCATGCGTGGCATAGGCGTGATAGCTTAAGGCCGCGACCCTCTCGCCGACTTTTAAATGGGAAACGTCAGTGCCGATCCTGTCGATAACGCCCCACCCTTCATGCCCCAGACCGCCCGGCTCGGTCGGAAACTGCATCCACTCAGGGCCAGCCCAAGGCGTCAGATTGGAAGCGCAGACGCCGCACCCTTCCAGCCTGATCCGGACCTGACCCGGGCCCGGCTCACGAAGCGGATATCGTCCAACCTGCAAGATGCCGGGGCCGCTGACGACCGCGGCTTCCATGGTGCCGCTGCGGTTTTCCATAAGGTTCATCGAAGCGCTCCTCGTTCAGATGATGCTGGTCCCGCCACCCTTAATGCTGCAACGGATCTCGGGGCGCCGAACAACCAGGGGCACCATCGGTTCCGGAAGAAGTCATTGATCAAGATGACAACATTGAAGTCATTCAAGAAGGAACTTTTGCAAAGGTGTGCGGTTGGGGAGCCCAATTCGCACCCCTCTCACCGAGCAAAGGACATTCCCCATGGCGACAATCCTGGTAACAGGTGGCGGTGGTTTTATTGGCCGCCACGTTGCGGCAGAACTTGCAGAGCACGGTTATGGCGTCCGCGTCCTCGATGCCTTCATCGATCAGGTCCATGGCGATGGCGGACCTGCTCTTGCCAACCTGACCGATATCATCAAAGCCGACATACGCGACAAGGAGGCGGTGCTGTCAGCGCTCGAGGATGTTGATGGGGTCATCCATCTGGCAGCGGAGGTTGGGGTCGGCCAATCCATGTATGAGATCGCCCGCTACGTCGGCAGCAACGATCTGGGGACGGCGGTTCTACTCGAAGCGCTAATTGAGCGTCCGGTCCGAAGAATCGTCGTTGCCTCCTCCATGAGCGTTTATGGCGAGGGGCTCTATCGGGATCGCAAGAATACCATCCTCGGACGTGTTCGCCGAAACACCCATCAGGTCAAACAACGGCACTGGAATCCAACGGACGCCGATGGCGCCGACCTGATGCCTGTTGCAACCGATGAGGAAAAACCCGTCGACCTTGCGTCGATCTACGCCTTGACCAAATACGCACAGGAACAACAGGTCCTGATATTTGGCCGCGCCTACGGGGTCGAAGCGGTCGCGCTGCGACTATTCAACGTGTTTGGGGCGGGCCAAGCGCTTTCCAATCCCTATACCGGCGTCCTTGCGAACTTTGCTGCCAGGCTCTCAAATGGTCAACGCCCGATCATCTTCGAAGACGGCGAGCAACGGCGAGATTTCGTCCACGTAGAGGACGTGGCCCGCGCTTTTCGTCTCGCTCTCGAAAAGCCTGCCGCGCCCGGTCACGTTTTCAATATCGGCAGCGGCCAAGCATACACAATCGCGCAGGTCGCCGCCCTTCTTGCGCAGGCCATGGATTGCCCGGATCTGGAGCCGGAAATCACCTCGCAAGCCCGCGCCGGCGATATCCGCAACTGCTTCGCCGACATCTTCAAGGCACAGGAGCTTCTAGGTTTCACGCCCCGCCACCGGCTGGAAAACTCACTCGGCCCCTTCGCCGCCTGGGTGCGGAATACCGGAGGATTGGACCGGGGAGCCCAGATGCAGCAGGAACTCATGGCAAGGGGCCTGGTGTTATGACGGAACCCTTGAGCATCCTGCCGGCGCAGCAACGCAAGTTCGGATTTGTGGAGTGGTTTCGCCCGGGCGAATATGACAGGGCGAAGGCAGCTCTTCCAGACATCTGCGCAAGTGGCGCAAGCTATCTACGGACGCATCTGTCCTGGGCGGAATATCTGGCGCCCGGTGGCGAAGAATGGTTCGACTGGCTCATTCCCCACCTCGCCAGCCAGATCGAAATCCTGCCCTGCATTCATTATACCCCGCCATCCATGTCGCGCACGGGCCGCTCTTCCGGCGCACCGCACGACCTGAAGTCCTATGCGGATTTCGTCGACCACATCCTGACCCGCTACGGCAAGCACTTCAGCCACATTGAATTGTGGAACGAACCGAACAACCTGCTCGACTGGGACTGGCGCGAAGACAGCGATTTCATGCTGTTCTGCGAGATGGTTGGGGGCGCCGCCTATTGGGCCCGTCAACGTGGCTTCAAGCCGGTTCTTGGCGGCCCCTGCCCCTTCGATCCGCTCTGGCTAAACCTGATGGGAGAGCGTGGCGTCCTCGCAGTCGTAGACGCCGTCGGCTTCCACGGGTTTCCCGGCACCTGGGACAGCGAACAAGGTGCCTGGGGCGGCTGGGACATGCATCTTGGGGAAATGCGCAAGGTTCTTGATCGCTTCAACCCGCAGGCTGAAATCTGGATCACTGAAACCGGCTATTCGACGTGGCGAAAGGATGAGATCGAACAGGCAAGGCGGTTCATGGTCGCGCTTAATGTCGATGCGGACCGAATGTACTGGTACGCCTGGCA
This sequence comes from Agrobacterium sp. DKPNP3, assembly GCF_052686535.1. Taxonomy (NCBI): domain Bacteria; kingdom Pseudomonadati; phylum Pseudomonadota; class Alphaproteobacteria; order Hyphomicrobiales; family Rhizobiaceae; genus Agrobacterium; species Agrobacterium sp. DKPNP3. The sequence continues at coordinate 45,126 of NZ_JBQYSN010000017.1, forward strand.
GGACGTGCCTCCTGACGTCGCGGTGCAGGAAGGCCTCTGGTTCGATCCACGACACTATCATCTCGGTGCAGTCACCCATGACAATCAACCGAAGCTTCTCGCGCGCCTGCTGACGGAGGGCGGCGTAAACAGACTTCAAGAGGTGACGCGGCTTGCGACCCCGCGCGTGGCAACCCACGCCGCCCCGATCGTCATCACCGGCGGCAGTGGCTTCATCGGGTCCAATCTCGCCGACAGTTTTCTCAGGGATGGCGAGGATGTTGTTATCGTCGATAATCTGCAGCGCCCTGGGGTGGATCAGAACCTCGAATGGCTGATGAGAAGGCACCGTGACAGGGTGCATCCAGTTCTCGCCGATGTCCGCGACTTCAACGGCATCGAAGCCGCATTCGCCGATGCGAAAGCGGTGTTTCATCTGGCAGCTCAGACAGCGGTCACCACCAGCCTCGTCCATCCTCAGGATGACTTCGAGACGAATGCCCGTGGCACACTCAACGTCCTTGAAGCGGTGCGGCGGGCGGGTCATCGGGCAGCTGTTGTCTTTGCCAGTACCAATAAGGTGTATGGCGCCCTCGACGATCTCGCTATGATCGAAGCCGGCGACCGCTATCTGCCAGCGGACGAAAACGTCCGTGCTTTCGGGATAGGTGAGGACAGACCGCTTTCGTTCTGCACTCCCTATGGCTGTTCGAAGGGCGTGGCCGATCAGTACGTCCTCGACTACGCCCACTCCTTCGACATTCCGACGAGTGTTCTGCGCATGAGCTGTATCTACGGCCCTCGCCAATTCGGAACCGAAGATCAGGGATGGGTAGCTCATTTCCTTCTTCAATTGCTGGCCGGCGAGCCCGTTTCCATCTACGGCGATGGCCGACAGGTGCGGGATGTCCTGCACGTCAATGATGCAGTTACCGCCTACCGCACTGCCTTCCAAAACATCGAAGCAATCAAGGGGCAGGCGTTCAACCTGGGCGGCGGACCCGGCAATACCGTGAGCGTGATCGAAGTCATTCGGGAGATCGAGACGGTCACCGGGCGCCGGGCCGAGATCAGCTTTGGTGAGTGGCGGGCAGGCGACCAGCTCTTTTTTGTCGCAGATACCCGCAAGCTTGAAACAGCGCTCGGATGGCAGGCGCGGACGCCGTGGCGGCAAGGGCTGCGTGATCTCGCGGCATGGCTTATCGAAAGCCGCCTTGACGCCGTGGACGCTTCTCCTGAACAGGGTAGGAGGCGCGCATGAGGCCGCCTCCGAAAACGCCTACCATCAAAACGATACTGATGACGGTCGATGCTGTCGGTGGTGTCTGGCGTTACGCGTTGGATCTTGCCACGGGACTGGAGGACGCCGATATCGAGGTGATCCTGACCGGGTTTGGACCACCGCCCACCTCTCGGCAGATTCTGGAGATCCCCCGCAATTGCAGGCTCGCCTGGCTTGATGCACCGCTCGACTGGATGGCGGACGACGTCGCGCAGCTTGTGCGTATACCGGCAATGATCGAAGAGCTGGCTCTCCGTCAGGAGGTTGACCTGTTGCACCTCAACCTGCCATCGCAAGCCGCAGGCCTTCGACTCGAAAAGCCGGTGATTGCTGTGTCCCACTCCTGCATTCCAAGCTGGTTCTCCGCTGTGAGGGGGACGCCACCCCCCTCCGGCTGGGAATGGCATGAGGAGCTCGGAAAACGCGGCTTTGAACGTGCCGATCTTGTTCTAGCCCCGAGCCGGAGCCACGCCGATCAGCTGGAAGCCATCTACGGGGCATTGCCCAACCTGCAGGTCGTATACAATTCCTGTGGCGACGTCCCCGATGTCGCGGAAAAGCAGGACTTCATCGTTGCAGCCGGGCGCTGGTGGGATGAGGGAAAAGGTGGCGATGTCCTTGATCGCGCCGCGCGCGACGCGGTTTGGCCCGTGATCATGGCAGGGTCGACAAGAGGGCCGAACGGTCAGGGCATCGAAATCGCAAATGTTCATGTCGCTGGCGAATGTGCTCATCGGGATGTGCTTGAGCTGATGCACACAGCTTCAATTTTTGTGTCGCCTTCTCTTTACGAACCATTCGGTCTTGCAGCGCTGGAGGCGGCCAAGAGCGGCTGCGCCCTAGTGCTGGCTGATATCCCGACCTACCGCGAATTATGGGACGGAGCCGCCGTGTTCGCTTGCCCCCGTGACCCCTCGTCTTTTTCGGCGGCGTTCAACAGGCTCGCTGCGGAAGCCAGCCTTCGCAACCACCTGGCACAAGAAGCGCGAACACGCTCACAACGCTTCAGCCGTGAGGCGCAGGTTAACGCCATGCTGGCGCAGTATCGCGCCATGGCAAAGCGGCCGTCCTCTCTCACCGCTGCGGAGTGAAACATGAAGTTCGTCTTTTACACCCATTCGCTTATATCGGACTGGAACCACGGCAACGCCCATTTTTTAAGGGGCGTGATGCGCGACCTCACACGTCGCGGACACGTGGCCATCGCGTTGGAGCCTGCGCAATCATGGAGTCGCCAAAATCTGATTGCCGATCAGGGAAGCGTTGCCGTTTCCGCCTTCCATGACGCTTTTCCCGACCTGCGCTCCGTAGTCTACGACGATGGCTTCGACCATGAGGCCGCTCTCGATGACGCTGACGTCGTTATCATGCACGAATGGACAGACCCGGCCCTTGTGGCCCGGATCGGGCGGCTGCGCCAGGCGGGCGCAGCATTTACGCTGCTGTTCCACGACACCCATCACCGCGCCGTTTCCGCCGATACCGATATCGCAGGCCTTGATCTAAGCGCCTACGATGGCGTCCTCGTCTTCGGTGGCACATTGCGCGAGCGTTACCTCAAAGCCGGGTGGGGGCGCAACGTTTTCACCTGGCATGAAGCCGCCGACGACAGCATTTTCAAGCCGCTGCAATCGGTGTCGAAAACCGGTGACCTTATCTGGATCGGCAACTGGGGAGATGACGAGAGATCGGCCGAGATCGCTGAGTACCTCGTGCAGCCTGCGGCGGACCTGCGTCTGAAGACGACGATACACGGCGTGCGATATCCGCGCCCGGCGCTCGCAGCATTGGCAGAGGTGGGCATATCCTACAAGGGTTGGATTGCCAACGCCGCGGCGCCTGAAGCCTTCGCGCAAAACCGGGTGACGGTTCACATTCCTCGAAGGCCCTATGTCGAAAATCTGCCGGGTATCCCCACCATCCGCGTGTTTGAAGCGCTGGCCTGCGGCATTCCTCTTGTGTCCGCACCATGGAACGATTGCGAAGGTCTCTTCCGCACTGGCGACGACTATCTATCCGTCAGTTCAGGCGACGAAATGAAAGAACAGCTCCGAACCGTTCTCGTCGATCGCGATCTCGCCAATCATCTCATTCAATCCGGCCTCGAAACAATCAGGAGCCGCCACACCTGCCGTCACCGTGTCGATGAACTGTTCGAAATCCTGCGCACCTGCGGCTCGTCCAGAGTAACTGATGCCCTGACGGCAAGGGAGGCAGCCCAATGAAAATCGCCTTTTATGGATCAAGCCTTGTCTCCGCCTACTGGAATGGTGCCGCCACCTATTATCGCGGTCTGCTCAAGGCTTTGGCAGCAAGAGGCTACGACATCACCTTCTACGAACCCAATGTGTTCGATCGGCAAAAAAACCGGGACATCGAACCGCCGGACTGGTGCAGGGTGGTTGTTTACGAAGGGACCATCCCGGCGTTGAAACAGGCGGCGAGTCTTTCTGCCGACGCGGACATTGTCTGCAAGGCGAGCGGCGTCGGATTCGAGGACGATCTCCTTTTGACGGAGGTGCTGACGCACGCCCGGGAGGATGCCCTCAAGATTTTCTGGGATGTCGACGCCCCAGCGACGCTCCAAGACATAAGGATGTCCCCGGATCACCCATTACGCCGGGCCCTTGGTGAGATAGATCTTGTCTTGACCTATGGCGGTGGTGAACCGGTGATCCAGGCGTATCGTGCCGTTGGCGCGAAGGATTGCATCCCGGTCTATAACGCGCTCGATCCCGAGACGCATCATCCTGTCCCATCTGAACCCCGATTTGCTGCCTCCCTCGGCTTCCTTGGCAACCGACTGCCGGATCGCGAGGAACGAGTAGAAGCGTTTTTTCTTGATCCCGCTTCCCGGTTGCAAAACGAGACCTTTCTGCTTGGAGGCTCCGGTTGGGAGGGGAAGGCGATGTCTCCCAACACTCGTTATATCGGGCACGTTTCTACCCGGGACCACAATGCCTTTAACGCCACGCCGAAAGCCGTGCTCAACATATCGCGGGCGAGCATGGCACAAACCGGATTTTCGCCAGCAACCCGGGTTTTCGAGGCAGCGGGGGCCGCGGCTTGCATCATCACCGATTATTGGGACGGTATCGATCTCTTCTTTACCCCCGGCGAGGAAATCCTGGTTGCGCGTGACGGTCCGGATGTCGCGGACATCTTAACGGCGCTTACACCTGAGAAAGCCGCTGCAGTCGGCCAACGTGCATTGGCGAAAGTGCTGGACAAACACACGTATCAGGATCGCGCCGCTGCGGTGGACGAACTGTTCCGACGTCGTTTCACCGACAGCAGGGAGGCGGCAGAATGACGAAACCGCTCGATATTGTTTTCTTCGGCCTCAGCCTCTCATCCTCCTGGGGCAACGGTCACGCGACAACGTTCCGCGCGCTTATCCGCGGCCTCAACAAGGCTGGTCACCGCGTTCTTTTCCTGGAGCGCGATACGCCCTGGTACGCCTCGCGACGCGATCTCCCTGCACCGGATTTCTGCGACCTTGTCCACTATGATGATCCGCTCGCCATTACGCAAAAATATGCATCCCGTTTGCGAGAGGCTGATGCCGTTATTATAGGTTCCTATGTGCCCGACGGCGTAGCGGTTGTTGACGCTGTCAATGCGCTGGGGCCCAAGCGGTTCTGTTTCTACGATATCGATACACCGGTAACCATGGCGAAACTGGATCGCCACGAGGAAGACTATCTGGCCGCCCGGCAGATTTGCCTTTTTGACATCTATTTCTCCTTCACAGGCGGTGAAACGCTGAAACGGCTCGAGCGACATTATGGTGCGCGCAAGGCTGCGGCGCTTTATTGCTCTGTCGATGCAGAGCGTTATCAAAGTTCCGCTCAACCTATCAGATGGGACCTCGGCTATCTCGGCACTTACAGCCCCGATCGCCAGCCAAAGCTTGAAGAACTGCTGATCGAACCGGCCAGGCAATTGCCGCATATGCACTTCGTTGTCGCCGGCCCGCAATATCCTGAGACCATCATCTGGCCCGACAACGTGGAACGGATCGATCATCTTCCACCGGAGGATCACCCGGAGTTCTATAGCCGCCAGCGCTTTACCCTGAATGTGACGCGCGCCGATATGGTCGCTGCCGGCTGGTCACCAAGCGTTCGTCTCTTTGAGGCGGCGGCCTGTGGCACTCCCATCATCAGCGATTATTGGCGTGGCCTGTCGGAACTACTGCCGGAAGACGAGGCTGTCATCATCGCGCAGGGAACAGCCGGTGTCGTCAAGGCGCTCACTGGCATCGATGAAACGAAACGGACGGCAATTTCAACCGCTGCCAAGAGCCGAATTGTCAACGACCATACTGGTGAAACAAGAGCCGCAGAGCTTGAAGCATACCTCGATGGAATATCGCCTCGACGGTCAGGGACTGCGCGACGCGCCAATCTTACCCAAACCAGGGAGAATGATTATGCCGACACCAAATCCACCTACTAGAACGATTGTCGTCGCAGGCGGCGGGGGCTTTGTCGGGTCGCACCTCTGCGACGCTTTGCTGGCGCGGGGCGATAGGGTTCTATGCATCGACAGTTTCCTCACAGGCTCGCACGCAAACGTGCGTCCTCTTTTGAACCATCCACATTTTCGGCTGATCGAGCAGGATATATGCGACCTTCAGGAGATCGATGAGCCGGTGCACCAGATTTACAATCTGGCCTGCGCGGCATCGCCACCACAGTACCAGGCAGATCCGGTACACACGATGATGACCTGTGTCTCAGGCACGGCGAACCTCCTTGCGCTCGCTCAACGCAACCGGGCATCTTTCCTGCAGGCTTCAACGAGCGAGGTCTATGGCGATCCCGACGAACATCCTCAGCGGGAGGATTATCGCGGCAATGTCAGCTGTACCGGCCCTCGTGCCTGTTACGACGAGGGCAAGCGGGCGGCCGAGGCGCTGTGTTTCGATCTTTTCCGGGCCGGTAAAGTGGATGCTCGTGTTGCCAGAATTTTCAATACTTACGGCCCGCGCATGCGCCCCGACGACGGCCGCATCGTGTCGAACCTGCTGGTGCAGGCCATCGCAGGACAACCGTTGACGATTTACGGCACAGGCGAGCAAACCCGATCTTTCTGTTACGTCAGCGACCTGATTGCCGGCCTTATCGCCCTGATGGATGTCCAGCCCAATCCGGGGCTTCCTGTTAACCTGGGCAACCCGGGCGAGTTCTCAATCAGGCAGCTCGCAGATCTGGTTCTTGAAACTGTTCCGACGCGCTCGGTCCTTGTCCATAAACCCTTGCCGACCGACGATCCGCGCCGACGGAAACCGGACATATCGCGGGCAGCAGAATTGCTTCGCTGGGCGCCGACGGTACCGCTCGCTGAAGGTCTGCGCCACACTGCGGAGTGGTTTCTCCTCGCCGCATCGAAGCAGCATCCGGCACCTGGAGCCATTGTGGCCGGAAGCGGCGCCATCGCCGCCAGTGCGGTGCTGGGAGCTTAAGCCATGGGGGGCGTTAAAAAGCGCATCATCGAGCTTGGCCCGTGGTTCCAGAACATGGAGATCGCCGGTGTAAAAACCGCACCGGATCATTTTCTCGGGGATTATCCGGCGTTTAAATGGGAAGGGTTCGCTCATGTCATTCCAGACGATCTCGAGGGTCGGAGCGTTCTCGACATCGGCTGCAATGCCGGCTTCTACAGTCTGGAAATGAAGCGTCGACATGCGGGGCGTGTGGTCGGGATTGATTCCGACCCGCACTATCTCGATCAGGCCCGCTTCGTGGCCGAACAGTCGAGGCTCGACATCGAATTCCGGCAAATGTCGGTCTATGACGTTGGCTCGCTGAACGAGCGATTTGATCTCGTCATCTTCATGGGTGTCTTTTATCATCTGCGCCATCCCCTGCTCGCTCTGGATCTGATTTTTGAGCATGTCGCTGATGACATGATGCTGTTCCAGTCCCTCCAACGCGGCGACGAAAGAACGCTGGCGGTAAAAGAAGATTATCCCTTCTCGGAGTGGGCCGTTTTCGACGAACCGTCCTCTCCCAAACTCTTCTTCGTTGAGGAGCGGTACGCGGCCGATCCGACGAACTGGTTCATCCCGAATAAAGCGGCTGTGGAGGCGATGCTGCGGAGCGCTGGGTTTATCATCCAGGAAAATCCAGAACGCGAGGTGTATCTCTGCCGGCGTGGCAAACGCCACTATGCGGCAGAGCCGCCGCCGCAAGCGACGTGAAGGGGCTGACGTCGCCCAGAGAAAGGCCGTTTTTGATGAGCCGCCGAACGGCTCCTTAAGACATCCGGGGAGGGATCAACGCCCAATTATCCAGGCGATGACGCCGCCCGCGACAATCAGCAGGATAATAAGACCCAATAAACGCGCCAGGCCTTCGTTAGTGTTCCTGTCGGCACCGACAATGGCCCAATAAAGCGACTTTTCGTCAGTTCGTTCACTCATCTCATGCTCCTCTTCAGCTCTGGTATCACGAGACCCGACCCGGATGCGTTCCCAGGAGGAAGGACAAAGCGATGACGATTGCGAGGGCAAAAATGACCAGCACATAACCGATCATTCTTTTCCAAGTCCTGTTCCGCCCGCGAAAGGCCCCATCATCGATACCGACAGGCGAAAATTTCGAATCCAGCTTTTCGCTGACGGTGCGGTTCAGGTCCTCCTCCGGCCTGATACGTTCTCGTGGCTCCGGCATCGCAACCTCCTGCTTTTTTTGTGGCGACGACGCCTACTGGCGAGCCGCTCCCGATGAAAGATGTTCATCATCCTCCGGCCCGGCAAAAAGAGGCAATTGCTCCTTATCGGAACCGGACTGAAATTGGTGTGGAATGCCGGCCTCCAGACAGGCGGCAATCAAATCTTCGCGCGCAACGGCCGCGGGCCCGTTCCTGAGCAATGCCAAACGACAGCTCCTGAGCGCCCGGCCATAGTGGATGCCCGTCTTGTTCGGCCAGTGTTGTTCAAGCAACTGCACGGCGTCATCGACACCGGAGAGCGTGAAGCGGCGGGTTCCCACAAGGAGACCGATTGGATAGGCGCCTAGTTGCGGAACGGTTGCCATTTAATTCTCCATCAACGCAAGTGGCTAAATGCAGTGAACGCCGCCCGGGCCGGAATTTCTTCCCGCGCCGGCGATTTCGCTAAGTCGTTCGTGCAAGCCGAGAGGAAATTATGCGGCCCTTCGACTTTCTGGTTCGCGAACGCAAGCTTGGTGAGCTTTTTGTCCGTTGCGCCATCCTCATCCAGATTGGCCGTCGAGGGTCTTTTGAGTAGCCATTGGGGATCTCCGTGTTTGAACATGGCCCCGAACCTTGGCAGTCCTGTTTTGTTCCTGTCAAATACAAAGCGGAATTGAAATATACCCGCTGCTGAAACTCGCCGAGCACTAGCTTCGTATATACCAAACGAAGTCTGCGCAGCCTCGCAGATATTTGATGAAGCCCGCTGGGCCTTTATGGCTTGCCGCGCGTATACGCCTTCATGAAACGAGGCGTCGCTGGCGAGCACGCAGGGAGTATTGCATGCGAAGCACAGGACGCTTCACCATCCTCGTCATTGGCGAGGTCGATGATCTCACATTCGAGATCAAGGGGGCATGGGCAGCGGCCCACATCGATCTGCTTGGGCCTTACACCGCGGATGCAATAATCGACGGTCACGATCTGTCATATACGGCTGCGATAATCGACGTTCGTTACGACGCCGAAATCATGCTGCGCCTGACACAGGAGCTGGAAGAAAGAGGCACGCCCTTTCTCTTCTATGTGTCACAAACGCTTGCTCGGCAGGAGGCTGGCCCCTACGTCCTTTCCGCCCATCCGCGGGATATCAGGAATATTGTCTCTGGTTTGACCGCGCAACAAGGCGGCACCTTCCACTAGAGCTCTTTCGGCTACCTAGATGACCCAAAATGCTCTTCTCTTCGTTTTTATGCATTTCGCACGAAAAACCGGCGCCAGAGGTTTGCCGGGACGTACCCGGGATCTGACCGATCTGCTGGCGCGCATGCCGGTCGCTTTAAAGAAATTGCTCCTGCTTCCAACGCTTATAGGGTGCAAGCGCCTGACCGGGAAAACGGTTTTCGATTTCACTAGCTGTCAACTCCACCTGGGCGGCGACCCCATCCAGACCTTCTTCTTCGCTCCTGATTTCAAGCTCTCGCATTTTCTGAAACAGTTCGTCGTCGGTCGCAACGCGAAAGAATTCGGCAAGGTCGGTCTCGTCTGTCATTGTAAGTCCCGGAGTTATTGCGGTTAAGGCAGAAAGCTGAACAAGCACCGCCTCTCATCATCGACAAACGGCGATAGAAATCGTTTGTTCCTTCAGCATTCGATCTCCGGGAACAGCTGCTTTTGCATGGGCATCACAGCCTCGCCTCAACGCCTTTGGCGACCGATGCGAAGAAGACGGAAATACCCGGTCGGGCGAATTTTTCTGTTTTCGATCATCTGAAAAGATGGGTTCTTTTGCAGCCATCTTTCGATCTCTTCGATGTGAAAGGCAGAACTCAAACCGATTTGTTGCGCAAGCGGCGACACCAATTGCTCGACCCGACGCACCGCGCCCGCACTATCTGTGATCTTGCTGACGATCACGATTTCCCCCTTTGGTCGGAGCACACGCGCGCATTCGGAAAGCAGACGGTCTGTATCCGGTATCAGCGGCATGACAAAGGGAAGCGAGATCACGTCGAAAGAATTGTCGTCGAAGGATAGATCGCAGGCATCCATGACATGAAGGGCCTTGACGTGCGGCATCGATCCAAGCGCGACTTTCTGTTTCGCTCTCAAAAGCATGTCCTGCGACAGATCGATGCCGGTTACGGTTGTTGTCGGCGGATAGAGTGGAAGCACGAGGCCAGTTCCCACGCCGATTTCGAGAACGTCGCCTGCGACGTTGCCCGCACATCGCGCCAGCTCAACCTGCGCGGGCCTTAGGAAATAGCCATAGACCCAATCATAAATCGGCGCCCAGAAGCGGTAAGCCTTTCGCTGCTGTTCGCGTTTTGCATCGATTGCGTCTGTTGCCTGCAAGTCTTTGCCTCAGCGTGAAACGAATTTGTTAAAGCGGCTTTCGCCTTTGGACGTCTTGTCCTGATGAAGGAACGCCAGTTTTCTTTCTTCGAAAATTTCAAAAAACTCGTCCCAGGAAATCTCTGTCAGGTCCTCTTCCGGTTTGCCGAAATCAATCCGCAGGATACCTCCGTCACCGGAGACGTCCACCTTGACGGGCCGACCGTCGCGTTCCTCGACCCATTTTCTGATTTTTTTATGGTCGGTGGTTGTCGCTGCTTCCGTCATCATTCTCATCCTTGTCACTGCCGCCGTACCGTTCTTTGCGCATGCGGTCGGCGTTTTCCTTTGCTTTCTGCCGGTCCTCCCGGCTGACATCCCCGTCTGCAGATCGGGCGTCGTCGCTACCGGGTTCTGGCTTCACGTTGTCTCTGTCTCTTTCCATTGCCTGCCCCTTGTAAAAACCCACTCATGGCCTTCGGTTCACAACCCAACCCAGCAGCTGCCAAGATGTTCCAGCCAGGGCAGGTTTGCGCGCTACTGGGATAGCAAGGAACCGGGAATGTTCATGAAAGTTCGATAGAAGAAGATCGCGCGGCCCCGCCGTCGCCATTGAGGATGGACATGATCGATGATGATCCCCATGCTGCCGTTTCCTATTCGTCGCCGCGGTTTCTCGCGGTACTCGTTGGGGCCTGCATCGCAGGAGTTGCCTTGACTGCCTTCTGGTTTTTGACTGCTCCGAAAACACTCTTTGATCAGGCCGATCCCCGCCTTACCGCGGGCGATCCACAGGTGGGAAGACTGGTGTTCCTTGCTGGAAGCTGCGGGTCGTGTCACGCGACACCGGGTCAGGCAAATCCTCTTCTTCTCGGCGGCGGCATGGCGCTCGCTTCCCCCTTCGGTGTGTTTCGGCCACCCAATATTTCTCCCGACGTCAAGGATGGTATTGGCTCGTGGTCGGCGGCTGATCTCGCCAACGCATTGATTGCAGGCGTTTCTCCCGCCAGCCGTCACTATTATCCTGCCTTTCCCTATACGAGCTATACAGGCCTGGACGTGCGGGATGTCGCAGACCTCTATGCCTACTTAAGGACCTTGCCGGCGGTTTCCGGCCGCACACCGCCGCACGACCTCCCGTTCTTTGCGCGCATCCGACGTTTGATCGGGCTGTGGAAGCTCTTCTTTTTCGCCAGGCAACGCCAAGCGCCGAATGTTGCCGGTGACGCCGTCTTCAATCGCGGTGCCTACCTTGTCGAGGCTGTCACGCATTGCGCTGAATGTCATTCCACGCGCAATGTTCTCGGAGCAATCAAACCCACAACGCGTTATGCTGGCGGCCCGGATGCGGAGGGAACAGGCTTCGTGCCAAATATCACAGCACGCCGCCTGTCCGGTTGGACGCAAGCCGATGTCTCGGAGATGCTCGCAACGGGCAAGACCCCGCAAGGCGGGCACGTTGGCTCCGCAATGGTGGATGTCGTCGCCAATCTCTCGCAACTCCCTCAGGCCGACCGCGACGCCATCGCGCGCTACATCAAATCCCTGCCCCCGGTCGATACCCCGCATCCGTAGGGTCATCTGGCATAGAGGTAGGCAGCAACATGCCGCGCCTCGGTTTCAGTTATCCCGGTCACGGGCATCGCCGTTCGCTTGGAAAAATCCGTTGGAGACACGATCCAACGGACAAGATTGTCCGGGGTGTTGTTGAGACCGTCGCCAATATAGACCCGTTCCCGAACCATGTTCAGTTCGCCGCCCACTTTCCCGTCGGCGCCCGCAACGCCGGGAATCGTATGGCACCCGCTACAGCCGTAGCGGCGAAAAATTGCGGGCGCGAGCGTTTCATCCCCGCCAGTCATCGCTGTCGCGACCGCACTTTTCTGCGACCTGTCCTTGACGATAGCGACGGCGACGCCGGTGAGAACCGCGGTTGTCAAAACCGCAGAAACGACGAGGCCAGCTTTAAACGGCAGGAGCGTGACTGTCATAACCACCTCGCTTGCTGGAGCGTGAAATCCACGCCGCGATCATCATGAGTGCCGCTCCCGCATAGATGATGCCGCCCGGCACCCACATCAGAAGGCCGGCTAGCTGTTGATCCTCAAACGGCGTCAGACCCCATGCGGGCGCGGCCTCTGTTTGCGATACGTAAACGACCCGGGGCGCAAGGGCGATCAACGCACCCAGAATGCTCGTGTGCATCATCGTCACGAATAGATGCCAGGCTGCCATTCCCTTCCCTGAGCGCCAGAGCACCGACCACCAAAACAGGATCGCCGTCAGGAAAAAGGAGAGATGCTGCAGCCGGTGCAGTGTCACGTCCGTAACCGTCGCATCGAATATGTCCGGCACGTGCCAGACCCAAATGGCGGCACCGTGCAGCGTTGTCGCAACCGCCCCGCCGGCAAGCAGGTTCCACGATGCCCGGACCGGCTTTGCGGTCATGCCAGCCGCGATGAGGTGGCGGACATGCCTGGGCACGCTCCAGAGGACGAAGCCAACCGGCCGGGCAAGGACGATTAGCGGAGCGGCAACCGCCATGACCAGTTCGTGTTCGATCATATGGAATGTGAAAAGATGTTCGCCCATGAAATGGATGGGCGAGACAAGGGCTGCAACAAGGACAAGCAGGCCGCTGTAGAAAGCCAGAGCGGATTTAGTCATTTCCCGGCTTTTCCCCGATCGGCGTCGCAGCCGAAGGAAACCGGCACCGGCGAGCATGGCCGAAAGGATGATCGGACTGACGATCCAGGCATCGAATGTCCATGTCGCCGCGGATGCGTGCTCCTGTCCCTGATGCGCTGCAATCGGGCTGGCGCTGGCGAGAACCACGATGATCAGTGTCAACGCGCGCATGGGCTTAGCAGCAATGATGCTGTCCCTTGCAGAAGAAGCGCAAAAGCAAAAATAAGGGCGATGAGCACGCTCAACGACGCGATGAACACGGAAAGCCGCGACGTCTCAACACCTCTCCTTCCTTGCGCGATAACAGCCGACGCAAGTGCGACCATGGCGCAGCCGAATGAGACGGCCGCCGTGACGTTCACCGCGTCGGCGCAGTCTGCCGGAGGCAGTATTTGACCGAGTTGGGTGTTGAGTAGCCAGACCGTCGGGGCGAAAAACAGCCCCGCATAATTTGCGATCCTTGATGTCATAGCCGCGGTATCCAGTAAATGCAGAGATAGAGCGGGAGCCAGGTAACGACGACAAAGTTCCAGTAGAGGGCATTGTCCTGCACGTCCCCGTAGCGGCGCGGACTATCTCCGTGCCGGGTGAACATCAGGCAGGTGAGGACGATCGTATCGATAAGGTCTGTGAGAATGTGGGTCGTGTGCAACCCAAGTATCGTCCAGACGATAGAGCCATAGGCGTTGTCGTCCCATTTCACCTGAAGGGCGGGAAATTCGAACGCCCGCAGGCAGATGAGGGCGATGCCAGCCGCAGACATGACCACGAGCCCGACCCGAACGTGACCGAGCTGGCGCTGGCGGGCCCACCGCGCGACCATCATGTTAGGGATGACGCTGAGGACAAGAACCGCCGTCAAAATGAGCCCGGCGTTCAAGTCGGGCACTGGCGCGTCGATGGGCCAGCGGGGCGCAAGGCTCATCAGATAGAGATAGACGGCGATCGCCAGGGAAAAGCCCGTTCCTTCAATCAACATGAACGCGCATGTTCCCCACCAGGCAGGGCTTGCTGTGCCCGTTCCAGAGATTGGTAGCTTCGACACGTCGAGAACAGCACGCGCTTTCACGATTCTTCCTCCGCCGTTCCCTTCGGCCAGAACCAGCCGATAAGTGCGATTGCAATCGGGATCGACCCCCACAGGACTGCCCAGGCGGAAAACATAGACCAGATAAGCATGATCGAGGTCACAATGGCCGCCCAGAAGGGCCACACGGAGTCGGTCGGCGAGGCTTCCCGTGCCTCGGGCTGTGCTTCGCCCACGCTGGTGACCAGGATTTCACGGCGATCCACCCGCAGGCCGACAGCAACAGGAAACTCAGTCCGAGCCGCCCATAGAGGGTCGCGGTTTTGGACGACAGGAATGGAGCGGAAATTGAATGAAGGAGGCGGCGACGTCGTCGCCCATTCAAGTGTCGCCGCCCCCCAGGGATTGTCTCCGGCAGGTCTTCCCCTATGGAAACTCCTCACAACATCAACGAAGAAGACAAGGAACCCGGCCGCCAGCAAAAATGCGCTCAGGCTCACGAAGGAATTGAGACCGGCCCACGGCAATTCCGGTTGATAGGTGTAGACCCGTCGCGGCATTCCAAGAAGTCCGAGCATATGCATCGGGAAGAAGGTCAGGTGGAAGCCGATGAAAATCATCCAGAAGCTGAGGCGGCCGAGTTTTTCGCTCATCATGCGTCCTGTCACTTTCGGAAACCAGTAATTGACGGCCGCGATCAACGGGAAGACCGCGCCGCCGATCAGGACGTAATGGAAGTGAGCGACCACGAAGTAGGTATCGTGAACCTGGGTATCGAAAGGCACCGATGCGACCATGACGCCCGTCAGCCCGCCGATCACGAAGGTCACAATGAAGCCTAGGATGAACAGAAGCGGTGTCTTGAAGACGGGGCGCCCCGCCCATAATGTGGCCAGCCAACAGAAAATCTGGACGCCTGCCGGTACGGAAATCGCCATGCTCGACGCCGTGAAGAAACTTTCGCCAAGCTTTGGCAGACCAGCGACGAACATGTGGTGGACCCAGAGACCGAAAGAGAGGACACCGGTCGAAATCAGCGCCATGACCATCGCGAGATATCCGAAGACCGGTCGGCCGACGAAAGCGGGCAGAATGGTGGATACCATTCCGACGGCGGGAAGAAAGATGATGTAGACCTCAGGATGGCCAAAAAACCAGAAGAGATGCTGCCAGAGAAGCGCGTCTCCGCCCTCGGCGGGATTGTAGAAATGGGTGCCCACCAGCCTGTCCATTATCAGCGTTGAGCTGGCAAACATGATCGCCGGCATGGCGATGATGACGAGAAATGCCATTACCAACATAGACCACACGAGCAGCGGGATGCGGTCGAGTGACATTCCGGGCGCCCGCAGCTTGAAGACAGTCACGACAATCTCGACCGCAATCGAAAGGGCGGAAAGCTCGGTAAAGGTAATCATCTGCGCCCAGATATCCGCCCGCTTTCCGGCCCCATATTCGGGGCCCGCAAGCGGAACATAGGCAAACCAGCCAACGTCGGGTGCGCTGTCGAGCAGGAACGACAACCACAGGAGCAGCCCGCCCCCAAGGAATACCCAAAAAGAGTAGGCATTGAGGCGGGGAAAGGCGATATTGCGGGTTCCCACCATTAGCGGCACGAAATAGACCGCCATCGCTTCCATGACAGGCACGGCGAAAAGGAACATCATGTTTGCGCCGTGCATCGTGAAAATCTGATTATAGCGATCCGGATCGATGAAGCGGGCTTCGGGCGTAGCAAGCTGTACGCGCATCACGAGCGCGAGTATCCCGCCCAGGATGAGGAATACAAAAGCCGTGACAATGTATCTTCTTGCAATGACCTTGTGATCGACGGTGGCGATTGCGCCCCAGAATCCAGGACGGGGATCCCAAGTCTCGTGTAACTTTTCGTCGAGTTGCGACGCCGACAGATGACTATCCATGACCGCAGGAGCTCTTTCGTCGGGCATCATTTGAGCCCCTCCATATAGGCGGATACCTGCCTCAACTCCTCGCCGGTCAACGGAACCAAAGGCATGTTGTTGCCGGGTTTCAGCGTTTGCGGATCGGCGATCCAGGCTGCAAACGAGCCCCTGGTTGTTGCCAAAAGACCTGCTCCGATCGTTTGCCGACTGCCAACATGAGTAAGGTCAGGACCGTTTAGACCGGCGGCAGGCGTTCCCCTGATCGTATGGCAGGCGGCACATTGCCTGCCCATGAAGACGGCCATGCCAGCCCGCGCTTCCGCACTGTCCGGCGGTAACGCATCATCCTTTTGTCGTTCAGTCCAGCGGCGATAGTCAGCCTCCTCCTCGGCAATCACCATGAAGGCCATATGACTATGTTGGAGCCCGCAGAATTCAGCGCATTGACCTCGATAAACACCTGGTCTATCGGCCCGAAATGTCAGCATATTCTCGCGGCCCGGCACGAGGTCCATCTTGCCTGCCAGGCTCGGCACCCAGAAGGAATGAATGACATCGGCACTTCCAAGCATCACGCGGATAGTGCGGCCAACAGGAACATGCATCTCATTTGCGGTCTGAAACGACGGATCGGAACCCTTCGCTTCATAAACGAACTGCCACCACCATTGCTGGGCACGGACCCGGATCGTTACAGCGGTGTCGTCGTTGACGTCCAACGCCCGCGTGGTCAAAAAGCTCGCGACAGTCAAGCCCGCGACAATAAATGTGGTGGCGGCAACCGCAACCGCGACCACGATCGACAACCTTCGCTGGTTGCGCGGATCCTCGCCGGTGGCCTTCTTGCGATGCCGCAGCAGCGCCCAGACCAGAATGCAAACGACGAGAATCCAGACGACGACACTGATGCCGACGATGAGAACGATCAGTTCTTTCAACTTCGAGGCAGAGGGCCCTGCGGTATGCAATGCCGACTGCATGCCGCTGCAGCCGGAAAGCAGGGTGAGACTGACAAGAAGAGCGGCGGGCGTCTTCAAGGCACCGGACCTTCTGGTCTCTTCCACGCTTTGCCTTCGTTGAAGAGAATTGCAGCCGGTGCACGATTTTCCGCAGGCCGTGTCTGGCGATCATCATTGCGCGCCGGCGCCGAAACTCTCGCCGAATAGGCACCAATGGTCCTGACATATCCGGCAAGCTGCCAGATCTGGTCTGTCGTCATCCTGTTGCCAAACGATGGCATTCCACCGGGGCGACCATCCCTGATCGAGCCGGCAATAGAGATCATCGAGGGCCCGTAAATCCAGTCGCCATCCAGAAAGGAAGGTCCTTTTCCACCCTGCCCTTCAGCGTGGCATGACGCGCATCCGAACCAGCCGTAGAGCCGCTTTCCCTGCGAAAGATCATAGGCTGTGCGTTCGAACGGTTTCCCAAGGGCGAAATAGACTTCGGGAGGCGCGCCGGAAACGGGAACAGGCATAAAGCGGAGCTGGTTGAGCGCGGACATTATCGGAGGATCGCCGCGAGACACACGCGGCTCCCGCCAGTACCCGATGATCGCTACAACACCGACCGCCACCATTCCCAGACCCGACCAGAAAACCATGCCGGAAAGAGTCGCGCGTTCTGTCATCCTCCCCATGCTGCACCTCGACAATCCTCAATTGTTCGGAACAGTTGTTGATGGCTCCAGACGAACCGGTAGCAGCTTGTAAGACGGGGTCTTGGCCTTGGGGCTGTGGTGAGCGAGCGGAAAAAGGGGGTTGGTTTCCGGAAAATAGGCAGCGCAACAGCCGGAAGGGATGTCATAGGTGACAATCCGAAAGCCGTGCACAGCCCGCACCGTCTCCGGCTCGATCGCCGTGACGATATCAACGATATCACCATCGGCAAAACCGAGCAGCGCGATATCGTCGGCGTTCATGAAAATGACCTGACGTGTTCCCTCCACGCCACGGAACCGGTCGCTGTAACCGTAAACCGTCGTGTTAAACTGGTCGTTGGATCGAAGCGTGGCAAGGTGGAGGACATCCGATGCCGATGCGTCAAACGGAAACTCCGGAAAAAGGCGGTCCGGTGTGAGAAAGTTCGCCTTGCCACTTTTCGTCACCCATTTGCGTTCGCGCGCTGGTAAGGGACGCGGAATTCCACCGGGCTGGAAAAGCCGCTTATTGAAACTTTTGAACGTCTCTGGATAGGTCTCCTCTATGGCGTCGCGGATGAGCGCGTAATCATCCACCCATTGTTTCCAGGGAACATCGCCGTGCGTGAGCGTCGCCAGCGCCATTCCGGCGATGATCGCAGGCTCTGACCGCAACTCCGGGCTTGCCGGTTTCGATCTTCCTCTCGAGCCATGGAAATGGGCAACGGAGCTTTCCATGGAAACAGCCTGCGGGCCTGTAGCCTGTTCGTCGATTTCGATACGCCCAAGACAGGGAAGCAGGTAAGCAATCTCGCCGTGAATGACGTGACTGCGATTGAGCTTCGTGGCGATCTGCACCGTCAGCCGCAAGTTCCGCCACGCCGCCTCCATGGCGTCCGTCTCTGGCGCGGCGCGCAGAAAATTGCCCCCGAGGCTGACAAATGCCCTTGTTTCCCCAGAGAGGATGGATTTGCAGCTGTCGACCGTCGAGTGGCCCTCCCAGGTCGGAGGTTCAAAATCATAAAGTTCCGCCAGCTTGTCCAGGGGAATCAGGCCCGGTTTTTCGGTGATGCCAACAGTTCGCTGCCCCTGAACATTGGAATGCCCCCGGACCGCACAGATGTTTGCGCCGGGCTTGCCGATGTTCCCCCGCAGCAGAGCAAGATTTGCAACCATGTGCACATTTTCGACGCCCATCAGATGTTGGGTAAGGCCCATGCCATAGACCATCATCACCGCGTTGGATTCGGCATAGATCGAGGCAGCCTCCATCATTTCTTCGCGGGCCAGACCCGAAACGCGCTCGAGTTCCTTCCAGTCGTAGCTGCGGGCTACCGCTGCGAATTCCTCAAAACCGGCGGTGTGCTCCGCGAGAAAGTCATGATCGAGAACGTTCTTCCTGTCGGCTGCGGCAATGGAGGCTGCGAAGGCGACGGTTGCTGCATTTTCCGGGTCTCGCGGTTGTGCGTCGGAACCGGAGACCTTGCTGTTTCCGCGCGCCTGGAAGGCATCGTCGGCTTCGATGAGGGCTTTGCAGATACCGAACAGCGCAGCAATATCGCCGCCGTTCTTCACCTGATAATACTTTGTGGAAATGGGTGTGGCCGGTGTCGCAAGCATCTGGGCGGGCGACTGCGGGTTGACGAAGCGCTCCAACCCGGGTTCGCGCAGCATATTAAACGTCAGGATTTTGACGCCGCGATCCACCGCGTCCTGGAGATCATGAAGAAGGCGGGGCGAGGAGGTCGCAACATTCTGCGCGATATAGAAGATGCAGTCGCAATTCTCAAAGTCGGAAAGGACCGCGGTTCCGACAGACGCACCAATGCTTTCGGGGAGTCCAACGGACGAGCTCTCGTGACACATGTTCGAGGAATCCGGCAGATTGTTGCTGCCATAAATGCGGGCAAAAAGCTGGTACATGTAGGATGCTTCGAGCGACGCGCGGCCGGAGGTGTAAAACTCGGTCTGCTCAGGAGCGATCGCTTGCAATTCCCGGCCGATTTCGTCGAATGCTTCCTCCCAACTGACCGGAAGATATTTGTCGGACGATGCATCCCAACGCATCGGGTGGGTGAGCCTGCCCTGTTCCTCCAGGCCGTGATCGCGCCAGCTCTCCAGCTCTGCCAAGGTGTGTTTTTCAAAAAATTCCCTGTCGGCACGACGGTTCGTGACTTCCCACGCGGTGGCCTTGGCACCGTTTTCACAAAATTCCAAAGGGTGGGTTTTTGCCGGCTTCGCCCAGGCACAGCTGACGCACATATACCCCTGAGGCTTGTTCTGGTGCTTCAGCAATGTCGCGCCTGAAAGAGGAACATGCTCCCGCAGCAACACCTCCCCGACCGACTTCGCTGACCCCCAACCACCGGCCGGACCCGGCTTGAAACCAATATCGGGATCTCTTTTGCGCCGCGATGTCATGGTCGATGTACTCCCGATTGATGCCTTTCCGAACTTTCGAAAGCGGTCCCGGTTTCCATTCGGCAGAAAAATTTTCGTGTGGGATTTGTGAATCCGTGTGACGTCATCCCGACCCAAATGAGCATAAGTTGGTGGCGGACTGACGCGACCGCAAGTTTCGTCCAGTTTTGAGTTCGCTCCAGCGGTTTTGGGTTCCGTATTTCGGGCGGTAGCGGCCGGTGGCAATGAGGAACCATTCCGGCTGCGCAGCACCGTATCACGTCCCGGGTTGATGGTCTGAGTGGACTCGGCAGGTGTCATCCAGCCGGGGCCGGAATGCGGTCGGTGATCGTTGTACAACACGACGACAGAACACCCACGGGACCGAGGTTCGCGAGCTTTTGTATCCGTGGCATCCCTGGTCCGGGCGGCTCGTTCACGTCCATGAGGCGCTATCCAAAGGGACGCATATTTTCCGCTGCAGTCTTTCTTGTGCTTCCTCTGATCGACTTCTTGAAGTCCCGTCTTGGATGTTCGACCGATCTGTGAGTGGAACCTGGCGCAGCCTGTCGGTTCCGCACGTCGATCTCGCAAGCCTGCATATTTTGGCAAGATTGTTGAAGGACGCTGATGCCTCATCGCAATCTTCGGTAATGGGCGCAGCATTGGTCTCTCACGAAACGAGTCGGAGAGATGTCCATGCCCCACCAGCCCATGACATACCAGTTCGATCTGTTCTCGGCCCCGCAGCGGGGAAAGACGGGAGGGATGCCGCAATGGCCGGAGTTGCCGGAGGAAACCCGCCAGGCACTGACGGTTCTCATCGTGCGACTGTTCGTCGATCATGCAAGGTGCGAGCCGGTCTCCCAACAGAAGGAGACCGGCCATGATGCATGAGAAGATCGGGCCGCATCATCTGGAGCGGAAGGCCATCCTGTATGTTCGGCAGTCATCAGCTCATCAGGTTCTGCACAATCGAGAAAGCAGCGCCCTCCAGTACGCCATGCGCGACCGGCTGGCAGCGCTTGGATGGTCACAAATAGACACGGTGGATGACGACCTTGGTCGCTCGGCCGCCGGCAGCGTGATCCGCGCTGGATTTGACCGGATGGTGGCGGAAGTCTGCCTTGGCAAGGTTGGCGCCGTGGCCGCGCGTGAGGTATCGCGCTTCGCCCGCAACAGCCGGGACTGGCAGCAACTTATCGAGATGTGCCGCGTTGTCGATACCATCCTGATCGACCAGGAAGCGGTTTATGCGCCCCGCCAGAGCAACGATCGTCTGCTTTTGGGTTTGAAGGGCAGCCTCAACGAGTATGAGCTCGATCTCTTGCGTCAGCGTTCCCTTTCCGCCCGCTATGAGAAGGCTCGCCGCGGTGAACTCATCGTCAGCGTCCCGGCCGGCTTCGTGAAGGCGGGTGACAGGATCGAGAAGGATCCCGACCGACGCATCCAGGAAGCCATCGCACTTGTCTTCGACAAGGTTGCCGAACTCGGCAGTGCGCGGCAGGCTCTGCTATGGTTCCTCGAGCAGGGGCTGGACCTGCCGGTCAGGTACACCAATGGTGAGGTCATCTGGCGCAGGCCAAATTATGCCACCATCCACCGGATGATTGCGAACCCGATCTACGGCGGAGCGTACGCTTATGGTAAGAGTCGCTCCGTGCCCCGATACGATGGCCGATCTGGAATTCGTCACAAGGCGCGTGATGAATGGTTGGCGCTGATCCCGGATGCACATGAAGGTTACGTCAGTTGGGAACGGGCGGAGGAGATCCGCAAGATGTTGAGCGACAATGTGCCAGCCAGCCGCCACCACGGGGCGCCGAAGCACGGCGACGCTCTGCTTGCCGGCCTTTTCCGTTGCAAGAGGTGTGGTCGAAAGCTGACCGTCCGGTACACCGGAAACAAGCATAACATTCCGCGCTATTCCTGCTGGCGTGGTCTGCTCGATAATGGTGAGCCTCGCTGCATTGCTTTCGGCGGTCTGCGGGTCGATGATGCGATCGAAGAGGCACTGCTCGGCGTGGTGGAACCAGGAGCTATTGCCGCCGCCGTCGAGGCGGAACGTACTATGGCCAGCCAACGCGATCAGGTTCAGGATGCCTTTCTGCGTGACCTCGAGGCGGCGCGCTACGCCGCCGATAGGGCATTCCGGCAATATGACGCGGCCGATCCGGAGAACAGGCTGGTGACCTCGGAGCTCGAAGCACGCTGGAACAAGGCGCTCGCTCGCGTCGGGGAGATCGAGGCCAGGATTGCCAAACATCGGACGGTTACGCCGCAGCCATTCCCCATGACCGCCTCACAGGTAACTGACCTTGCGGGGAACCTTCGCACCGTCTGGACAGCCCCGACAACAGATACAAGGCTAAAGAAGCGCATCGTGCGCACGCTCATCAATGAAGTGGTCGCCGATCTCGATGATGGAGCCTCTGAGATCGTACTCGCCATTCATTGGGTTGGTGGCGTCCACACCGAACTGCGCCTGCCGAAGCGGCGCCGAGGACAAAGAAACGCGACGCCTGACGACATTGTCGACGCTGTGCGACAGCTCGTCCTTATTGCCAATGACGATGTGATTGCCGGTGTCCTCAATCGCAACGGACTGACGACCGGCAATGGCAATCGCTGGACACGGGAGCGGGTCACTGCGCTGAGGTCATATCGCAAGATTCCAGTCTTCCGCCCCCAGATCGACGGGGTCGAGCCGTGGCTTAATCTGGGCGGTGCGGCGAAGTTGCTCGGGATAACGCCAAAGACACTGCGTCTGGCGGCTGAGGCTGGCGAGATTAAGGGAACTCATCCGCTACCCGATGGCCCATGGATCTTCAGCCGTTCAAAACTGGGGACCTCACAAACACGTCAGATCCTCGATCGGGTCCGGCAGAACCCCCGACACCCCACAGGATCGCATCCAGATCAGGAAAGCTTATTCCCTTCAACAACATAGAAAGATGGGCGTTATGAATCAGAATTGTAATCGCTGCGCCAGTCTAAAAACGCTAATCGAGCATGGCTTAGTGACGAGAAGAGCGTTTCATTCAGGAACCCATCTCGCAGCAACACCTTGCAGCTTTCGATGAAGGCGTCCTCGATCGGCTTGCCGGTGCGATGTAGTGCCATTTGACTGTTGCCCGGTCGGCCCATTGCGGGATCGCGTTGCCGGTGAACTCACTTCAATTGTCGCTGGCGATCATCTCCGGCTTACCTCGCCCCTCGATGATCCGATCCAGCTGACGAGCCACCCGTAGGGCCGAGAGCGATGTATCGGCGGCGTTGCCCAGGCATTCTCTAGTGCAATCATCGACGATCGCTGGCACCCGGAGCCTGCGGCCATCGTGAGCTGATCCGACACGAAGTCCAGCGACAGGCGATCAGTGGCCGTCTTCGGGACCAGTATCGGCGCAGGTGTGCCGATTGCTCGTTTCCAGCCGCCGCGCTTGCGCACCGTCAGCTTCTCCTCCCGATACAGCCGGAAGAGCTTCTTGTGGTTCACAAGGTGACCCGGACGCCTGAGAAGCACGTGAATGCGTCGATATCCGGAGCGGCGGAGTTCATGCGCCAATGCTTTCATTTGCTCGCGAAGACGATCATCGTCGCTGCGCCTGATTTCCTAGCGGATTGTCATTCGGCTAAAGCCCATTGCTTTACACGCCCGCCGTTCGCTCATCTCGTGGTGAACCATCAGATGCAGGACAGCTTTCCGCCTTGCTGCGGGAGTCACCACTTCATTCCCAAAAGGTCTTTCAAAGCTGCATTGTCGAGCATCGCGTCCGCCAGAAGCCGCTTCAGCTTCGCGTTCTCGTCTTCAGCCGCTTGGCTTCGGA
>NZ_JBQYSN010000018.1:0-63545 GCF_052686535.1 Agrobacterium sp. DKPNP3
CGGCACCGGGATCGTCGGCTTCAAGCAGACCAAGAACCCCAAGATCGTTGCCGACATCCTGAACTTCCTCGCTCAGGACGAGAACTATCTCGACTTCACCATGCGCACCCGCAACGTTCCAGCCAACAAGGCCGTGGCTGACAAGGGCGTGACCTACACGGGCGCAACGCCTGCAACGCAGAAGGCCATGAACGCCTGGCTGGATCAGGTGCCCGGCATCAGCCCGATTGCCTATGCCTATCAGGGCTACAAGAACAACCGCGCCATGTTCAACATCTCGGTCCAGCGCATCACCCAGGCCATCGTTGGTGAGAGCACCGTCGATGAAGCGATGGCCCGTGCGAAGGCGGACCTTGAGGAAGCGTTGAAGCAGGCGAAGTGATCCGTCGCCTTCCGGCGCGGCGCATGCCGCGCCGCGCCGGATAGAAGGAGGACCCTCATGTATAAATTTCTTGCTCCCGTCATGGGTATTGTCGAACTGCCCTTTTCCTTCCTGCAGAAGGTCCTCGGCCACCGTCGGATCGCCTGGGTGTTTCTGACGCCCAACCTGATCCTGTTTGCGGTCTTCGCCTTTCTGCCCATCGTGCTGAACATGGCCTACTCCGTGACCGGCAGCGAACAAATATTGCTCTCCGAGCGCCCTTCGGTGGGCGGCGAAAACTTTTCGGTCCTTCTTTCCTGTCAGAACTACCTTGATCCGAATTCCTGCGAGCGTGACCTCTTCTGGCGCTCCGTCTGGAACACGCTGTTCTTTGTCGTGCTGCAGGTGGGTTTCATGGTCGGATTCTCACTGATCACGGCCATCGTGCTCAATCGTGATATCCGTGCGCGTGGTTTTTTTCGCGCGGTCTTCTTCTTCCCGGTTCTGTTGTCGCCCGTTGTCGTGGCGCTGATCTGGAAGTGGATTCTCCAGCGTTTCGGCGTCCTGAATGCCGCCATGGAGGGGCTCGGTCTCGGTTCGGTGGACTGGCTGCTCGAAGCTAATCTTGCCTTCGGCTGGTCGGTCTTCCTGTCGGTCTGGGCGCATATGGGCTTTTACACGCTCATTCTTCTCGCCGGCCTGCAGGCGATCCCGCGCGATGTCTATGAGGCCGCGCAGCTGGACAAGGCGAGCCCGTGGCGCATCTTCCGGCGCATTACCCTGCCACTGCTTGCGCCCACCATGCTGGTCGTTCTCGTCCTGTCTGTCATCAAGGGCGTGCAGACATTCGATGAAGTCTTTGCCTTTACTGGCGGTGGCCCGGGTTCGGCGACGACTTTCATCATTCAGTTCATCTATCAGACCGGCTTTGCCGGGACGCCCCGCAATTTCGGCCTCGCGGCTGCGGCTTCGCTGCTGCTCGCCGTGGTGCTCGTGGTGCTGACCGCCCTGCAATTCCGGGCAAACAGGAGCAAGGTCGATGGCTAGGATTGGCGCATTTCTGACCCGTACCCGCGGCCGCGACGGCAAGCTGCACTGGACCGACTGGCTGTCCTACGCCTATCTCGGCGTTGCCGTGCTGATGATGTTCGGCCCCGTCGTCTGGCTGGTGCTCTCCTCGTTCAAGACGGAAGCGGACCTCCAGCGCTTCCCGCCGCGCCTTCTGCCCTACAGCCAGGAAACCGTGGCCGTGGACGGGCAGCCAAATCCGCTGCCGGCCTATGTGGATAAAGACGGCCGCAAGCTCGGCATGATCAGGCGCATCGGCCTCGTGGCGCAGGTGGTCGACCCCGCCAAGCCGGCCGAAGTCCTGAAGATGCCGTTCAACGAGCTGAAGCCTGCCGAAAAGGTGGCACTGGCAACGGAAAACTATACCGAGCTTTTCCAGCGCTTCAATTTCCCGCTCTATTTCTGGAACTCGACCTTCATCACGGTGACCTCGACCATCATCATGCTGATCGTCAATTCCATGGCGGCCTTCGCGCTCTCGAAATATCAGTTCAAGGGCAGGGGCGCCGTGCTGGCGCTGGTGGTCGGTACGCTGATGATCCCGCAGACCGTCGTGCTCGTGCCGCTGTTTCTCATCACCAGCCAGCTGGGCATGATCAACAGTCTCTGGGGCGTGATTATACCCGGTGCGGCTACACCGACCGGCGTCTTCCTGCTCCGGCAATATATGCTGACGATCCCGGATGAAATTCTCGATGCGGCGCGCATGGACAAGGCCAGCGAGTGGAAGATCTACTGGCGCATCATTCTGCCGCTTTCAGCACCGGCGCTTGCGGTTCTGGCGATCCTTGCGATCATGTGGCGCTGGAACGATTTCCTCTGGCCGCTCATCGTGCTGACCCGCAACGACAACTTCACCCTGCAGCTGGCGCTCAACTCCTTCCAGGGCGAGATGACGACGGAATGGAGCAATCTTCTGGCCATGACGGTGCTGACACTCGCCCCGATCGCCCTGGTTTTCATGTTCCTGCAAAAATACATCGCCACCGGCATTGCATCGACTGGCGGCAAATAATCCTCAGGGAGGAAATACGACAATGGCAAGTATTCAGCTTCGTCAGGTCAAAAAGACATATGGCGCGCTCGATGTGATCAAAGGCGTCGATCTCGATATCAAACATGGCGAATTCTGCGTGTTCGTCGGCCCTTCCGGCTGTGGCAAGTCCACCCTGCTGCGCATGATTTCCGGCCTCGAAGAGTTGAGCGGCGGCGATATCGTCATCGGTGGCGATGTGGTCAACACCGTGCCCGCTGCCGATCGTGGCCTTGCCATGGTGTTCCAGTCCTACGCGCTTTATCCGCATATGACGGTCCGCGAAAATCTCTCTTTTGGTCTTGAGAATATCGGCACGCCTAAGAAGGAAATCGCCGAGAAGATCGCCCAGGTCGCCAAGATGCTGCAGATCGACCAGCTTCTGGAGCGTCGCCCCAAGGACCTGTCGGGCGGTCAGCGCCAGCGCGTCGCCATCGGTCGCGCCGTGGTGCGTGAACCCCGCGTCTTCCTTTTTGACGAACCCCTGTCCAACCTCGACGCAGAGTTGCGCGTTGATATGCGCGGCGAAATTTCCAGTCTGCATCGGCGGCTCGGCAACACCATGATCTACGTCACGCATGATCAGGTGGAAGCCATGACCATGGCCGACAAGATCGCCGTTCTGCGCGCCGGCAAGCTCGAGCAATTCGGCGTGCCGCTCGATCTCTATAACCGCCCGGCCAATCTCTTCGTGGCAGGCTTTATCGGCTCCCCGAAAATGAACTTTTTCGCAGGCGAAGTGACCTCGGACGCAACGCCCGCGCTGAAGATCGCGACCGGCGAGTTGATCCCGCTGCCGCAGACCGGCTTTGCCTATAAGCCCGGTCAGAAGGTGACGCTCGGCGTGCGCCCGAACCATGTGGAGCCGGGCGAAGGCGGCGCACTGACGATGTCGGTTCGCACAGCAGAACAGCTGGGCGGGGAGTCCTATCTCTACGGCAATCTCGGTGATGGCACTCCCGTAACGCTGCATCTTTCCGGCCAGACCTCGACATCGGCGGGCGAAGTCATCCGCCTGTCGGCGCCGCTTCAACACATCCATCTCTTCGATACGACGAGCGGGCTAACGCTCCGGCACGACTGACAGCCTTAAGCGCAACCCGCAATGCAGGACCATTGACATGACCGATAAAAAACTCCGCTCCGACCGCTGGTTCGCACCCGACGACCTGCGCAGTTTCGGCCACCGCTCGCGCATGATGCAGCTGGGTTATGCGGAGGAGGATTTTGTCGGGAAACCCGTCATCGGTATCCTCAACACCTGGTCGGAACTCAACACCTGTCACTCGCACTTTCCCGAGCGCGTGCAGGACGTGAAACGCGGCGTGTTGCAGGCGGGTGGCTTCCCGGTCGAAATGCCTTCGCTCTCGGTCGATGAGAGCTTCACCAAGCCGACGTCCATGCTTTACCGCAACATGCTGGCCATGGAGACGGAGGAAATGATCCGCTCGCATCCGCTTGACGGCGTGGTGCTGATGGGCGGTTGCGACAAGACGACACCCGGCCTCGTCATGGGTGCGATATCGGCCGGTGTACCGATGATCTATTTGCCCGCCGGCCCAATGATGAGCGGAAATTATGCCGGCAAGGTTCTGGGGTCGGGTTCGGACGCCTGGAAATATTGGGATGAGCGCCGCGCCGGCAATGTGACGGACGAGGAATGGCGTGGCGTGCAGGGCGGCATTGCCCGTTCTGCCGGTGTGTGCATGACGATGGGCACGGCCTCGACCATGACGGCCATTGCCGACGCGCTCGGCATCACCCTTCCGGGTGCCTCCTCCATTCCGGCCGTCGATTCCGAACATCAGCGCATGTCCGCCGCCTGCGGCCGCCGCATTGTCGAGATGGTGTCGGAAGACCTGACACCGGACCAGATCCTGACGGCGGCAGCTTTCCGTAATGCCGCCATCGTTGCGATGGCCACCGGCTGCTCCACCAATGCCGTCGTCCACCTCATCGCCATGGCGCGCCGCGCCGGTGTGCCGATGACGCTGGACGAGCTGGACGAACTTGGCCGCGTTACGCCACTCATCGCCAATGTCCGTCCTTCCGGCAAAGACTATCTGATGCAGGACTTCTTTTACGCCGGTGGCCTTAGGGCGCTGATGAAGCAGCTGGAAAGTCGTCTCGACTGTTCCGTGCTGACCGTAACCGGCCGCAGCATGGGCGAAAATCTCGAGGGCGCGAAGGTCTATAATGATGACGTTATTCGCTCGCTTGACAATCCCGTTTATGCTGAAGGCTCGCTTGCCGTGCTGCGCGGCAATCTCTGCCCTGACGGTGCCGTCATAAAGCCGGCCGCCTGCGATCCCAAACTGCATGTCCATCAAGGGCCGGCGCTCGTATTTGACAGCTACCCGGAAATGAAAGCCGCCATCGACGATGAAAATCTCGACGTCACGCCCGACCATGTGCTGGTGCTGCGCAATGCCGGTCCGCTCGGCGGCCCCGGTTTTCCCGAATGGGGCATGTTGCCAATCCCGAAGGCGCTGATCAAAAAGGGTCATCGCGATATGCTGCGCATTTCAGACGCCCGCATGTCCGGCACGTCCTACGGGGCGTGCGTCCTGCATGTCGCACCGGAGAGTTTCGTCGGCGGTCCGCTGGCACTGCTGAAAACCGGCGATATTGTGCGCCTCGATTTGCCGCAGCGCCGCCTCGATATGCTGGTCAGCGAAGAGGAAATTGCAGAGCGCCGGCGGGCATGGCAGGCGCCTGCGCCGCGTTATGAGCGTGGCTATGGCTATCTCTTTTCGAAACACGTCACGCAGGCGGATCAGGGTTGTGACTTCGACTTCCTGCAGACGGATTTCGGACGTTCCGCCGGCGAGCCGGATATTTTCTGAGAGGCACCATTATGTTGAAGCGATTGCTCATCACCGGTGCCGGCGGCAAGCTGGGCAGCATGTTGCGCGGACGGCTTGGCCATGTTGCTGAAACCATCCGTCTTTCTGATGTGGTTGATCTCGGTTCGCCAGCGCCCCATGAAGAGCTCGTCCGCTGCGCGCTGGAGGACGAGCAGGCAGTGCATGATCTTGTCAAGGGCTGTGACGGCATCGTTCATCTCGGCGGTATCTCTGTCGAGAGGGCCTTCGATCCAATAGAGGCCGCCAATCTGCGTGGTGTCTACAATCTCTATGAAGCGGCGAGGGCACACGGCAATCCTCGCATCCTGTTTGCCTCCAGCAACCACACGATCGGCTATTATCCCCAGGGGCAGCAGCTTGGTCCTGAGACGCCTTTTCTGCCTGATGGCCTCTACGGGGTTTCCAAGATTTTCGGTGAGGCGATGGCGAGCCTCTACCATTCCAAATTCGGACAGGAGACGGCCATCGTGCGCATCGGCTCCTGTGACGAGAAACCCACGAACTGGCGCATGTTGTCGACCTGGCTCAGCTATGGCGACTTCGTCTCTCTGATAGAGGCGACCTTTCGGGTCCCAAAACTCGGCTGCCCGGTTATCTGGGGCGTTTCGGCCAATGACGACAGCTGGTGGGATAATTCTCATGTCGATTTTCTCGGCTGGCAGCGGCGCGACAATGCCGCGCGCTACCGGGCCGAAATCGAGCGCGACGTCCCGCGCCCCGATTCCGAGGCCGCGATCGCGAAATACCAGGGCGGGGTTTTTATCGATGAGCCCATTCACAGGACCTGAAACACATTATCCGGCCATTGCGAGGAGACAGATATGAACAATGAAACGCGCGAAAAACTGTTGACGATTTCCGTCGCTACGCTGGCGACAGCGCTCTACAAGCGCGGCCTGCGAAACCAGGTCATCCAGGGCGTGCGCCCGCTGGGCTACAAGGGCAAGAACATGGTTGGCCCTGCCTTTACCCTGCGCTACATGCCGGCCCGCGAGGATCGCAACCAGCTCGTCGAATTTCGCAATCCGGCCCACCCGCAGCGCGTCGCCATCGAAACCTGCCCGCCGGGCCATGTGCTTGTCATGGACAGCCGCAAGGATGCCTCGGCCGCCTCGGCCGGCGATATTCTTGTCACGCGCCTGATGGTGCGCGGCGGTGCGGGCATCGTTTCCGATGGCGGTTTTCGGGATGCGGCCACGATTGCCGAGCTGGATATTCCGGCCTACCACACCCGGCCTTCGAGCCCCACCAATCTCACCAAACACGAGGCTATCGAGATCAACGGCCCCATCGGCTGCGGCGATGCGCCGGTCTTTCCCGGGGACATCATTGTGGGCGATGCGGATTGCGTCATCGTCATCCCCGCCGACATTGCCGATGAGGTGGCGACGGAAGCGGTGGAAATGACGGCCTACGAAGATTTCGTGGTGGAGCAGGTGAAAGCCGGAGAGACGATCATCGGGCTTTACCCTTGCACAAAGGAAGAGCATCAGACTGCTTTTGCGGAGTGGCGTAAGATCAACAATCGCTGAACACTCAGGCCATTCGAAAACCAACGCCGCGCGACGCCAGTTGCGCGGCGTTTCTGTTTGAGCCTCCAATGGATCCAATGATTGATAAGGGCGCTCGGCGCTTACCGAACATTCGCTCCGAAATCGTTTTTTCTGAAAATTCAAGCCCATTACCGCCTTGTGTCCCGCTTTGCAGCGTCGCTGCGAAGAAGGCATTGACGTCTGAGCCAAAAATGGAATAAATATATCGAACAGACAGAAATTCGGTTTCATTATTCCGTTTTCTGGTGTGAGGAGGTTGCGGCGAACCTGCGGGTTCGCCTCCGGTTGGGAGAGGCGGCACCGGACGCCATGGAGGAGAAAAACAATGAGGAAATTCATCATCGGTGCAGCCGTATCTGTGCTTATGGGCACGGCGGCACATGCAGAGACTGTCGGCGTTTCGATGGCGCTGTTCGACGACAACTTCCTGACGGTGCTGCGCAATGGCATGCAGGACTATTCCAAGGAACTGAAGGGCGTTACCCTCCAGGTCGAAGACGCGCAGAACGACGTCGCCAAGCAGCAGAGCCAGATCCAGAATTTCATCGCCTCCAAGGTCGATGCGATCATCGTCAACCCCGTCGATACGGACGCGACGGCCGCCATGTCGAAGCTTGCCGCCGATGCCAAGATTCCGCTCGTCTACGTCAACCGCCAGCCGGTGAACGTTGACAGCCTGCCGGATGGCCAGGCCTTCGTGGCTTCCGAAGAAACAGTCGCCGGCACGCTCGAAACCAAAGAAGTCTGCCGCCTTCTCGGTGGTAAGGGCAAGGCCGTGGTGATGATGGGCGAGCTTTCCAACCAGGGCGCGCGCATGCGTACCCAGGCGGTTCATGATGTTCTCAAGACCGACGAGTGCAAAGGCATCTCGATCGTGGAAGAGCAGACTGCGAACTGGCAGCGTACCCAGGGTGCCGACCTCGTCACCAACTGGCTGTCGAGCGGCGTCGAGTTCAACGCCGTCATCGCCAACAACGACGAAATGGCCATCGGCGCCATCCAGGCTCTGAAGTCGGCCGGCAAGGACATGAAGGAATATGTCGTTGCCGGTGTGGATGCGACACAGGACGCACTTGCCGCGATGCAGGCGGGCGACCTCGATGTTACAGTGTTCCAGGACGCGGCAGGACAGGGCAAGGGCGCTCTTGATGCAGCGCTGAAGCTCGTGAAGGGCGACAAGGTCGAGAAGAAGGTCTACATTCCCTTCCAGCTCGTAACTCCTGAAAACGTCAAGGACTACGTGGCCAAGAACTAAGGCCTTCCTCCGGCATCCGTGTCCGATTGTTATCGGGTCAGGGTGCCGGCTCCTGGCTGCGCCGGAGGCAGTGCCGGCCCAGCCGATCGATGCCCGACTTCCGTCGTGAAACCGTTGCAGCGCCCCTTAACGTCCTGATCGACATGGTGCTGCAAGCCTCCTCGGAGGCAGGGCGCTGCAGGAGAATGCCTGACGCCGGAATTTTGTCTATTGTGGAGGATAAGATGGTCGTCAGTCCATCAACAATGGCCGCCGTGCGCGCCAGCGGAGCCGTGCCGAATGCGGAATTTCTTCTCGCGGCGGATGGTATACGCAAGGAGTTTCCTGGCGTCGTGGCACTCGACGATGTGCAGTTTCACCTCAAGCGCGGCAGCGTTCACGCGTTGATGGGCGAGAACGGCGCCGGCAAGTCAACGCTGATGAAGATCCTCGCGGGGATTTACCAGCCGGACAAGGGCGAAATTCGCCTCAAGGGCGCGCCGATCCGTCTCGATTCCCCTCTCGATGCGCTGGAAAACGGCATCGCCATGATCCATCAGGAACTGAACCTGATGTCCTACATGACCGTTGCGGAAAATATCTGGATCCGCCGCGAGCCGAAAAATCGGCTTGGCTTCATCGACCATGGTGAAATGTACCGGCGCACCCAGACGCTGCTTGAGAGGCTCGGTATCGACATCGATCCCGAGACCCGCGTCGGCGAACTCTCGGTCGCGAGCCGTCAGATGGTTGAGATTGCCAAGGCTGTCTCCTACGATTCCGACGTCCTCATCATGGACGAGCCGACATCTGCGCTGACGGAGCGTGAGGTGGAGCATCTGTTCCGCATCATTCGCGATCTGAGGGAACGCGGCATCGGTATCGTGTACATCACCCACAAGATGAACGAGCTGTTCGAGATCGCCGATGAGTTTTCGGTGTTTCGCGATGGGAAGTATATCGGGACCCACGCCTCGACCGATGTGACGCGAGACGACATCATCCGCATGATGGTTGGCCGCGAAATCACGCAGATGTTTCCGAAGGAAGAGGTCCCGATCGGCGATGTAGTGCTGTCTGTCAAGGGCCTGACACTCAATGGCGTCTTCCATGACGTCTCCTTCGATGTCCGCGCCGGTGAAATTCTCGGCGTTGCCGGCCTCGTCGGATCTGGCCGTTCCAACGTGGCGGAAACCGTCTTCGGCGTGACGCCTGCGTCCTCCGGCACGATTGAAATCAACGGCAAGACCGTGTCGATCGACAGCCCGACGACGGCCATCAGCCATCGCATGGCGTTCCTGACGGAGGACCGCAAGGACACCGGGTGCCTGCTGATCCTCAATATTCTCGAGAACATGCAGATTGCGGTCCTGCAGGACAAATATGTCGCCAATGGCTTCGTGCAGGAAAGCGCCCTGTCGGAAGCCTGCGAGGAGATGTGCCGCAAGCTTCGGGTCAAGACGCCGCATCTTTATGAGCGCATCGAGAACCTTTCGGGCGGCAACCAGCAAAAGGTGTTGATCGGCCGCTGGATGCTGACCAAGCCGCGCATTCTTATTCTGGATGAGCCAACGCGCGGCATCGATGTCGGGGCCAAAGCGGAAATCCACAAGCTGGTTTGCGAGATGGCGCGCCAGGGCGTCGCTGTCATCATGATTTCCTCCGAAATGCCGGAGGTTCTGGGAATGAGCGACCGCATCATGGTCATGCATGAAGGTCGGCTGACCGGCTTCCTTGATAGAAGTGAAGCCACGCAGGTGAAGGTGATGGATCTCGCATCGCGGTGAGGCGCGCCGGGATTTCTCGAGGAGGAATTATTATGACTACGAACGCCGCCGACGTGGAGTTGGGTGCAAAATCCGGACGCAAGCCGCACCGGCGCATACCGCCCGAGGCCAATATTTTCTTCGTTCTGATCGGCATTGCGCTGGTCTATGAAATCCTCGGCTGGATTTTCATCGGCCAGAGCTTTTTGATGAATCAGCAGCGCCTGACGATCATGATCCTGCAGGTGTCTGTCATCGGCATCATCGCCGTTGGCGTGACGCAGGTCATCATCACCGGCGGCATCGATCTTTCTTCCGGCTCCGTCGTCGGCCTGACCGCGATGTTGTCCGCGAGCGTCGGGCAGTCGTCGACATGGCCGCGGGCGCTTTATCCTGGTTTGACCGACCTGCCTTTTTTCATTCCGCTGGCAGTCGGCGTTCTGGCTGGTGCATTGGCGGGTTTCATTAACGGCCAGCTTATTGCCCGAACCAAAATTCCGCCGTTCATCGCCACCCTCGGCATGATGGTGACAGCGCGCGGTCTTTCCAAATGGTACACGAAGGGTCAGCCGATCTCCGGCCTCACCGATGGCTTCAATTTCATCGGCACTGGCATCTGGCCGGTCGTGGTGTTCCTCGTCGTTGCCGTCATCTTCCATGTGGCGCTGCGCTATACGCGTTACGGCAAGTTTACCTATGCGATCGGCGCCAACCAGCAGGCCGCGCGCGTGTCCGGTATCAATATCGAGGCGCATCTGGTCAAGGTCTATGCGATTGCCGGTATGCTCGCAGGTCTTGCCGGTGTGGTCACCGCCGCCCGTGCGCAGACCGCACAGGCCGGTATGGGCGTGATGTATGAGCTTGATGCCATCGCCGCAGCCGTTATCGGCGGTACGTCGCTGGCCGGCGGCGCGGGACGTATCACCGGAACCGTGATCGGCACGATCATTCTGGGTGTCATGACGTCCGGCTTCACATTCCTCAGGGTCGACGCCTACTATCAGGAGATCGTCAAAGGCCTGATCATCGTCGCCGCCGTGGTGGCCGACGTCTACCGCCAGAAGAAGCGCGCAAAGCGCTAAATCCTCCTCCTCCCGAGCTGGGGCAAGCTTTCAGGGCTTGCCCCTTTTTTATGTCCTGACGACAGGGGCGTGCTTGCGCCCCACAGCGCAACGGGATCAGACCTTGCTGTCTCGGTAGGCGTGGACAGCTTTGCCGAAGGCTTCGAACAGCGCCCGCGATGGCGCATCCGTTTCTGCCCAATATTCCGGATGCCACTGTACACCGACAGCAAAGCCTTTGGCGTCTATAACCGAGACGGCCTCGATGGTGCCGTCCGCCGCCGTTGCTTCCACTTGCAGACGCGGTGCGGTTTCGGCGATCGCCTGCCGGTGCAGTGAATTGATCTGGATTTCGCCCGACATGCCGAGATGCTGTGCGATGCAGGAGCCTTCGCGCACATGAACCGGCTGGCGAATGGCGAAGGCCACGTCGCGATCGTCATGTTCCGGCTTGCGGTGGTCCCATGTGCCGGGCTGTTCCTGGATTTCGGACGCCAGCGTGCCGCCAAGCGCCACGTTCAGCTCCTGAATGCCACGGCAGATGGCGAGCATTGGAATTCCGCGCTCGATGGTGCGGCGAATGAGCGGCAGGCTGGTGGCATCGCGGGCGGGATCGAAAGGGCCGTCACTCTCCTGCGCCTCCTTTCGGTAGAGCGAAGGGTGCACGTTGGTCGCGGAGCCGGATACCAGCAGGCCATCCACCCGGTCCAGAATGGCGTCGATCTCATTGCCATTCTCGAATGCGGGGACGACGAAAGACATGACGCCGGCGACTTTCAGGGCGGCGGAAAGGTACTGGTTCTGCGCGGCGTGCCAGTCGGCTCCGGCAAAATGCCTGATGTCGGCGGGAACGGCGATGATGGGTTTTGGCATGATGGCTCCGGGACGAATTTTCGAATTTGTGGGGCTGCCGGCCTGCCAAGTCAAGCTCTGCTTACACCTGCACTCAATCGTCCATGCACCTAAAGTATAAGGCAATGCCGCGATATTTCGGTTGCAAATAAAACGCGGAGAAAATTCCCCGGCTGACAGGTTCTTCCGCCATTAATTCTCGGCGCAGGCGCTTGTCAGCCGGGCTCCAACCGTGCTTACTTTGCTTTGCCTGAACAGCAACGAGGGGAATTCAAAGCTGCAGGTAGCGTTCATATCTGGGAGGATATAGATGGATCGCCGTTCCTTTATGAGAAAAGGTGCGCTTGCGGGGGCTGCCACGGCAGCACTGGCTGCGCCCGCCATTGCGCAGCAAAATACCAAGATCACATGGCGCCTGACGTCATCGTTTCCGAAATCACTCGACACGATTTATGGCGGCGCAGAGGATATTTCCAAACATGTGGCCGCCGCGACGGATGGCAATTTCACCATTCAGCCCTTTGCCGCCGGGGAAATCGTGCCTGGTCTGCAGGCGGCCGATGCGGTGTCTTCAGGCACCGTCGAAATGTGCCACACCTGCTCCTATTATTATGTCGGCAAGGACCCGACGTTTGCCATCGGCACGGCCATACCCTTCGGCCTCAATGCTCGCCTGACGAACTCCTGGTTCTATGAGGGCAACGGCAACAAATTGCTGAACGAGTTTTACGCCAAGCACAATCTTTACGGCATGATTTCAGGCAACACCGGCGCCCAGATGGGTGGCTGGTTCCGCAAGGAAATCAATACGGTTGATGACTTCAAGGGCGTGAAGATGCGTATCGCCGGTCTCGCAGGCAAGGTGGTTGAAAAGCTCGGCGTCGTGCCGCAGCAGATCGCCGGCGGCGATATTTACCCGGCGCTCGAAAAGGGCACCATCGATGCGGCGGAATGGGTTGGCCCTTACGACGACCACAAGCTCGGCTTCCAGAAAGTGGCGAAGTATTATTATTATCCGGCCTTCTGGGAAGGCGGTCCGGTCATCCACTCCTTTGTCAATCTCGACAAGTGGAACAGCCTGCCGAAGCACTACCAGACGGCTCTGCAGGACGCCTGCGCCTTCGCAAATACCAATATGATGGCGAAGTACGACGCCAGGAACCCGATCGCCATCAAGCAGCTGGTGTCTGAAGGTGCTGTGCTGCGGCCGTTCAGCCAGGAAATTCTCGAGGCTTGCTATAAATCGGCGCTCGAGGTCTACGCCAATATTTCGGCGTCCAATCCTGACTTCAAGAAAATCTACGAGGATCAGGTAGCCTTCAAGCGCGAGGGATATCTCTGGATGCAGCTCGCTGAATATACTTTCGACACCTTCATGATGATCCAGCAGCGCAACGGCAAGCTCTGATCATTCGGCAACGGCGGCGGCCCGGGCAAAGGCCTCGGAGACTTCGGTCTCCGGGGTTTTTGTTGCTTGCTTATACTTTCGCGGATTCGAAAAAGTAGATGGCGATTTATAACGCCTCTGAGAACGAAGGCGGCGGCCCGTGAACAGCCGGGGCAGGCCGGTGAAATAGCACGCTGTCCTCTGCGAACCTGCCATTGGGCGCGGGTCGAAAACGTCGTGCAAGTCGTTCGTCAGCGGGAGGAGCCGGGCAGGCTGGTTGCGATGGTCTGGTTTGATTCAAAAAGGTGGAAGGCAAGGGGCAACCTTGCCTTCCACGTTGCTGTCAGCAGCTTTGCGCCGATCTATCTATAAGTCGGTCGTCAGGGCCCGATTTTCGGCGGCTCGCCCAGATTCGGCGTGCCCGGCAACCCGCCCGGCTGGCCCCCCGGCAGGCCGAAGTTCGGCATCGTGTTACCACCCTGATTGCCGAAGGCTGGTATTTCGATCTTGATGGAATTCAGGTCGACCGGCGGCGCTTTATCGAGCCAGTAGGTGACGGATTCCGGCCAGAAGATCACGATGGCGACAAGGATGAGCTGCATGCCGAGCCACGGAATGGCGCCCATGTAGATATCCGATGTCTTGACGGAGCGCGGCGCAATGGAGCGCAGGTAAAACAGCGCAAAGCCGAAGGGCGGGTGCATGAAGCTCGTCTGCATGTTGATGCAGATCAGGACACCGAACCAGATGAGGTCAATGCCTAGCGACTGGGCGATCGGTGCCAGCATCGGAATGACGATGAAGGCGATCTCGAAGAAATCGAGAAAGAAGGCCAGGAAGAAGATGAAGATGTTGACGAAGATCAGAAAGCCGATGGGGCCGCCGGGAATGCCCGACAACATGTGTTCGATCCAGAGTGAACCGTCCATGCCCTGAAAGACGAGGGAGAAGCAGGTCGCGCCGACCAGAATGAACACCACCATCGACGTGATGTGCATGGTGGAATGCATACCCTGCTTGACGAGGTCCCAGGTGAGGCGACGATGGGCAGCGGCGAGAGCCATGGCGCCGACGACGCCCAGCGCACCCGCTTCGGTCGGGGTGGCCAGCCCCAGAAAGATGGTGCCGAGGACGAGGAAAATCAGCACGATGGAAGGGATCATGCCCGCGAGCACACGAAACACTAGCGCCCGATTGAGTTCACCGCGCGCTTCCGGCGGCAGTGCCGGGAGGTCCTTCGGTCGCACGATCGACATGAACAGGATGAAGAGCATGAAGATGGCGACCTGCAGGATCGATGGGCCGATCGCGCCGAGATACATGTCGCCAACCGATTTTCCGAGCTGGTCGGCCAGGACGATCAGTACCAGCGAGGGTGGAATGACCTGCGTGATCGTTCCGGATGCCGCGATGACCCCGGTGGCAAGGCGCGGATTGTAGCCATATTTCAGCATGATCGGCAGCGAGATCACGCCCATGGTGATCACGGAAGCCGCAACCGTGCCCGTAATGGCGCCAAGGATCGCGCCGACGATGATGACGGCATAAGCGAGGCCGCCGGGAATGGCGCCGAAGAGTTTACCGGTTCCCTCAAGCAAATCTTCCGCGAGCCCACATCGCTCCAGGATGGCGCCCATAAAGGTAAAGAAGGGAATGGCGAGCAGAAGATCGTTTGAGACGATGCCGAAGATGCGCAGCGGCAGAGCCTGAAGGAAGGCCGGTGAAAAATGCTCGGTGAAGATGCCAATGACCCCAAAGACGAGGCCGACAGTGGCGAGCGAGAAAGCGACCGGAAATCCATAGAGCATGAAAATGATCATGCCGAGGAACATCAGTGGTGGAAGAATTCCATATTCAAACATGTGAAATATCCTGAAGGTTCAGATCGGCGCGATCATTGCAGGGGCTTTTCGTACT
Source organism: Agrobacterium sp. DKPNP3 (assembly GCF_052686535.1). Classification (NCBI taxonomy): domain Bacteria; kingdom Pseudomonadati; phylum Pseudomonadota; class Alphaproteobacteria; order Hyphomicrobiales; family Rhizobiaceae; genus Agrobacterium; species Agrobacterium sp. DKPNP3. The sequence continues at coordinate 15,100 of NZ_JBQYSN010000018.1, forward strand.
TGGTGTCGAGCGCATAAAGCCCGTTGAGGGCGCCTATGCGCTTGATGAGTTCGGAAAACCCCTGCAGAACCAGCAGGGCAAAACCGGCAAAGATGATGAGCTTGACCGGCCAGCGGATGAGGCCGCCGGCATTGGACGACATCTCGTTCTGATACCATGACAGGGTGAACATCGGCCAGGACAGCCAGGCGAGGTAGAAGCAGCCTGGCAGCAGGAACAGCACGATGCCGATAATATCCACCCAGATCCGCTTTCGCGCCGAAATCGCGCCGTAGATAATGTCCACGCGCACATGTTCATTCATGCGCAGTGTGTAGGAAGCGCCGATCAGCACGATAAAGGCAAACATGTACCACTGGATTTCCAGCCAGCCATTCGAACTATAGTTCAGGGCATAACGGACCATGGCGTTGCCGGCGCTCACAAGGCAGCAGATCAGTACGAGATATCCGGCGACCTTGCCTAGACCTTCGCTGACAAGATCTATCAGCGCACTTAATTTCAAGAGCGATTTCATGACTTTCCCCTCTTCCCTTTTCGGGCTTGTGGCGGAAAGTAAAGCCGGGTGCCTTTCCCCGCGGCCACGCCTCCACGTGCCTCCGCTTCCACAGGTCCCGGTGTTCCTCCCCACAGATTCCCGTGTATGGTCCAGCGACATGAAAAGCAACAAAAACCGCGAGGAAACGGGGCTTTTACGCGCTTTTTTCAACCCCGCCTGAAAGGATGTTGCGCAGGCTCAGAATTTCTTCTCTCTTGTGACTTCGCCTTTCTTTCGCGCGCGGTGCATTGCGTCTTTCGCCGGGTTTATGTTAGGTCAAGCTATGGAGAATCCGGCATGAGCGCTCGATCGATTTGGGGGGCAAGCCGCGGGTCGCGGCCGTGTTGGATGGAGCAAAGGGGAAGCGGAATGAGCGAACACCACACAGGTCCGGTCGAAGTTGGTGCCGAGATGAATTATGCCGAACACGAGAAGACCTATAACGGTTTCCTGGCCCTGACGAAGTATGGCACTATGGTGCTGTGCGTCTTGATGCTGGCGATGGTTGCAGGCTTCTTCACATCGGCGGGTCTGCTCGGCGGTTTGGTCGTCTTCCTCGTCCTTTCTGTCGCAGGCTTCATTCTATTGCGCTGAGCGAATACGCTCGTAGGCGGTTTGGGCGATAGCCGACATTGCCGAACGGCCGGAGAGGCACTGTGATGAAACGCCTGTTCTATTGCCTGTTTCTGCTGGTGACGCTTTCGCATCCGTCATGGTCGCGTGACCTGTCGGGGGCAGAGCAGGATAGCCTGCTGAAACAGATCGAGCGGTTCGACGCTGCGTTGAACGCGCAGGATTTCGAGCTCGTCGGCAAAACCGTGCCGCCGAAGATATTCGAGTCGATCGCAAAAGACGCCGGCATCACTGTGGAACAGTTGCGGACTGCGCTGACGGCGCAGATGCAGATGGCGCTCGCAGCGGTGAAGATCACCGAATTCAGCATGGACAAGCAGGCGATCACCTATGCGCAGACGCCTGATGGTACGCCTTATGCTCTCGTTCCCACCAAGACGGTCATGGAAACAGGCGGCCAGACAATCGAGGCGAGATCCCATACGCTGGCAATGCTGGATGGTGCAGACTGGTATCTTCTGCGGGTCACCGACCAGCAGCAGGTGAGCATTCTGCGCAAGGTCTATCCGTCCTTTGCCGATGTAAAATTCCCCGAAGGATCGATGGAGCCGGTGAAGTAACAGGCTTGACGGTCAGGAAAAGCGTCCGGCCCGAAACGGATCGACGGAAATGGTCGTGTCTTGGCCGTTGACGAGCTGCGTCACCAGCCGCGCGGTGGCGGCGGACTGGGTCAGGCCCAGATGGCCATGGCCGAAAGCGTAGATGACAGAAGGGGTTGCCCTTGCCGTTCCGATGACGGGAAGACAATCCGGCATGGACGGGCGGAAACCCATCCATTGCGTCCCGCCCTCAAGCTTCAGCCCGGGCAGGAAGCGTCCCGCCTTTTTCAGCATCGCTTCCGAGCGGCGGAAATTGGCTGGCAGTTCCAGACCGCCAAGCTCCACCGCCCCGCCGACACGAATGCCGTTTGCAAGCGGCGTGACGACGAAACCGTGGTCATTGAAATAAAGTTGACGCGTCAGGTTGAAGGCATTGGCGGGAAGCGTGGTGTTGTAGCCACGCTCCGTTTCGAGTGGCACGGCATTGCCAAGCGATGCCGCGAGCTTCCGGGACCACGCGCCGCAGGCGACAATCACCCTGTCGGCATCGATCTTGTCACCATTTTCCAGCGTGACGATCGTACTTTCCCCGACGGCGTCGATGCGCTCAGCCTCGCCTTTTCGCAAGCTGGCGCCGCGGGCGATGACGAGATCGAAAATCGCGCGGGTGAAATCGTAAGGATCCGAAACCTGCAAGCCATCAGGAGAAAATACAGCGTGGCCAAATTGCGGCGCGAGTCCCGGTTGCAGCTCTTCGATTTCCCGGCGACCGACGCGCTGGAAGGTAAATCCGGCGCGCTCCTTTTCGTCCCAGTCCTTGCGCGAAGCTTCAAGGCTTGCCTCGCTGTCGTAAAGATCGAGCGTGCCGGTTTTGGAAATGAGGTGCGAAAGCTCCGGCATGGCCGCAACATGGGCCATTTCAACGCTGGACAGCCGGTTGATGTCGGTCAGTGCCTTCAGGCCATGGCGGAAGTTGCGCTCGGCGCTGGCGCGCCAGAAGCGCCACAGCCAAGGCGCTATCTTGCTCGCATAGGCCGGCGGGACGCTTAGTGGCCCGAGCGGGTCGAATAGCCAGCGGGGGGCTTTTTTCATGATGCCGGGGGCGGGGATGGGAATGATTTCGGAAAATGCCAGGATGCCGGCATTACCGGAGCTTGCGCCCCGTGCACCGTCGCCGCGCTCCAGCAGCACCACATGGCGGCCGGCATTCTGCAGATAAAGCGCCGCCATGGAACCGATAATGCCGGTGCCGATGACCAGCACGTCGCATTTCAGGGTTTTGGTCATCGGCGCTCCTGCAAGACAATTTCTTGGATCGCAATACCAATGAATGCCTCGCAGATGAAAGGCCGCTTCATGCCGCCTTCGAAGAAATATTAGTGGTGTGGCAAATAAGCGCTGACGGCACAAGGCGACGCCAAGGAAACGGCAGGAAAAATACTTTCAGCTATTAATAGTTATGCTCCATCATTAAGTGCTATTTAACGCACGTCTACTAGGTTCTCTCGCAGCCAGGCCGGCAACCGGTTTCAGAACGGCGGGCAGTCCGTATTCAGTAAATTTGGGGATTTCAGTATGTCTCGTTTTTCAAAGTTCGGTTTCGATGCGAGCGCGGTTCTAGACGCCCTCAGCAACTCCCAAGCCATCATTGAATTCGATCTCAATGGTAACATCCTCAAGGCGAATGAGAATTTCTGCAAGGCTGTCGGTTACACGGAGTCGGAGATCGTCGGTCGGCATCACCGGATGTTTGTTTCTCCAGATGAAGTCACCTCTCCCGAATATCGTCATTTTTGGGAGAAGCTGTCGCGCGGTGAACACGACAAAGGGCAATATTGCCGCCGGACCAAGAACGGCGACGAGCTCTGGATCGAAGCTTCCTACAATCCCGTTTTCCGTTTCGGTAAACCCTACAAGGTCGTAAAGATTGCAAGCGACATTACCATGACGAGGCGAAAGAGCGCCGAAGATAACGGCAAGCTGGCGGCGCTATCTCGCGCGCAGGCCATGATCGAGTTTGACCCCGACGGAACCATTCTCTGCGCCAATGCCAATTTTCTGGAGGCGGTCGGGTATCAGGAGAATGAGATTGTCGGCAGACATCACTCGATGTTCTGCGAGCCATCCTATGTTGAATCCGCGGATTACCGGACCTTCTGGGAGGAGCTACGCTCGGGCAGTTTCTCCACCGGCCAGTTCATGCGGTTTGGCAAGGACGGGAAACGCGTCTTCATTCAGGCCTCGTATAACCCGATCCTTGATGATCGCGGCCGCGTGTTCAAGGTGGTGAAATTCGCTTTTGACATCACCGAGCGGGTTCGTGCCGTGGAAGAGCTGGGCGAAGCGCTTGAGCGGCTTTCCCAGTGCAACATCCGCGTTACCCTCGACCGGCCGTTCATCGGCGAATTCGAAGGTCTGCGCCGCGATTTCAACAAGTCCATCGCCGAATTCCAGAAGACGCTGGAAAATGTGCTTGGCCAGACAGGTGATCTGACACGCAGCAGCCAGGAAGTAAGCGAGGCATCGGTACAGCTGGCGGAGCGTTCGCGCGAACAGGCCATGGCGCTTGAAGAAACCTCCGCCGCGCTGGAGGAAATCACGGCAACCGTTCATTCCTCCACTGAAAATACCAGGGAGACCCGAAGGCTCGTTCAGAGCGCCCGCGAATCGACATCCATTTCGACGGAGGTGGTGGCGCGGACCGTCAACGCCATGCAGCGGATCGAGACGGCGTCGCGGGAGATCAGCCAGATTATCGGCGTCATCGATGAAATCGCCTTTCAGACCAACCTCTTGGCACTCAACGCCGGTGTCGAAGCGGCGCGTGCGGGCGATGCAGGCAAGGGCTTTGCGGTTGTTGCTCAGGAAGTTCGCGAACTTGCGCAGCGTTCCGCCAATGCCGCCAAGGAAATCAAGGCGCTGATCAATAATTCCGGCACCGAAGTGCTGGAAGGTGTACGGCTCGTTGGCGAAACCGGCGAAGCTCTCAAGCAGATCGATGCGCTGGTGAAACATATCGACAGCAATGTCGACATGATCGCGAAGGCAGCCGACGAGCAATCTCTCGGCATCGGCGAAATCAACAGGGCCGTCAGCCAGCTCGACCGTATGACGCAGGAAAATGCCGCGATGAGTGCAAGGACGACGGCGATCAGCGCGACACTTGCAGAAGGGGCAGAGGCTCTGTCTCAGCTCGTGAGCCTGTTCAAGCTCAACCGCCGCTCTGTGCAGCGTGAGGATGGCTCTTCAATCCATACCGCGCGGCCAAATGCCGGGCGGCAGTCCCATCGGCCGGCGCGGGCCGCCTGAGGGGGCTTCGGCAGGCAGGCTCTAACGAGATAAAATGCGGCGGCTGCAAAACAGCCACCGCATTTCTGTTTAAAGCGAAGGCGGCGTTCCTGAGAGAACGGTTCGACTTCGTGCTGGGCGTGTTCCGTCGGCAGGGATCAATCCGTGCAGGCGGTCCATTATCGTCCGGCGTTATAGGCCGCTATCGCTGCCATGTTGACGATATCGCTGTCTTTGGCACCCATCGAGGTGATCTGTACCGATTTATCGAGGCCAACGAGCAGCGGACCGATGACGGTCGCTCCGCCCAGTTCCTGCAGCATCTTGGTCGAGATAGAGGCGGAATGGATGGCTGGCATGACCAGAACATTGGCCGGGCCAGACAGCCGCGCAAAGGGATACTGGCTCTGCATGCGTTGGTGGTTCAGCGCGACGTCGGCCGACATTTCGCCATCGACCTCGAAGTTGACGTTGCGCCTGTCGAGGATTTTCACCGCTTCGCGTACCTTGTCGGAGCGTTCACCGACCGGCTGGCCGAAGGTGGAATAAGCGAGCATAGCAACGCGGGGCTCGTAACCAAAACGGCGCGCGAGGCCCGCTACCTCTTCGGCGATATCGGCGAGGTCCTCAGCATTCGGCATGTCATGGACGGCGGTATCGGCGACGAAAACGGTGCGGTTGCGCGAGACAACAAGAGAAACCCCGATCACGCGGTGCCCCGGCTTGGTGTTGATGCAGCGGCGGATGTCTTCCAGCGCGGTGGAATAATTGCGTGTAACGCCCGTCACTACCGCGTCAGCGTCGCCCATTGCCACCATGCAGGCGGCGAAGTGGTTGCGGTCGTTGTGGATCAGGCGTTGCACGTCACGCAGCAGGAAGCCGCCGCGTTGCAGCCGAGCGTAAAGATAGTCGATATAGGCATCGACGCGGCTGGAGAGACGGGCATTGGTGATTTCGATATTGGCACGGTCGAGATCGATGCCAGCACGCTCCGCATTGGCCTTGATGATATCGTCACGGCCGAGCAGGATGGCGGTGCCAAGCCCTTGAGCGGTGAACGAAATCGCCGCGCGCATGACCTGTTCTTCTTCCGCTTCGGCAAAGACCACGCGCTTTGGCGAGCGCCGAACGCGCTCGTAAAGGCGCTGCGTCGTCGAGGCCATCGGGTCGCGGCGTGCGGAAAGCTCGCGGGCATAGGCATCGAGATCAGGCAATTCGCGCTGGGCGACGCCGGTTTCTATGGCAGCCTTGGCCACGGCAACGGGAATGGCCGAAATCAGGCGTGGATCGAAAGGCACCGGAATGATGTATTGCGGCCCGAAACGCGGGCGGTTGCCCTGATAGGCGGCCGCCACATCGTCAGGCACGTCCTCACGCGCCAGATCGGCAAGCGCTTGTGCAGCAGCAATCTTCATCGCATCGTTAATCTGGCGGGCGCGAACGTCAAGCGCGCCGCGGAAGATATAGGGGAAGCCAAGGACGTTATTGACCTGGTTCGGATAATCGGAGCGACCGGTCGCCATGATCGCGTCGTCGCGAATGCGCGACACCTCCTCGGGCGTGATTTCGGGATCGGGATTGGCCATCGCGAAGATGATCGGCTTCGGCGCCATGGAACGGATCATCTCCTCGGTGAAGGCGCCCTTCTGCGACAGGCCGAAGACGACGTCCGCGCCCTTCATTGCCTCCGCCAGGGTACGGTTCTCAGTTTTCACCGCGTGCGCGGATTTCCACTGGTTCATACCCTCCGTGCGGCCCTGATAAATTACCCCCTTGGTGTCGCAGAGGGTGATGTTTTCCGGGTTGAAGCCCATCGCCTTGATCAGGTCCATACAGGCAATCGCGGCGGCGCCTGCACCGTTGCAAACGAGCTTTGTCGTCTTGAAATCGCGCCCTGTCAGTTCGATGGCGTTGATGAGGCCTGCGGCGGCGATGATCGCGGTGCCGTGCTGGTCGTCATGGAAAACGGGAATATCCATCAGTTCGCGCAGCCGGCTTTCGATGATGAAACATTCCGGCGCCTTGATGTCTTCGAGATTGATACCGCCGAAGGAGGGGCCGAGATAACGCACGCAATTGATGAATTCGTCCGCGTCTTCGGTATCGACCTCAAGATCGATGGAATCGACGTCGGCGAAGCGCTTGAAGAGAACTGACTTGCCTTCCATCACTGGCTTGGAGGCTAGCGCGCCGAGATTGCCAAGGCCAAGGATCGCAGTCCCGTTGGAAATGACGGCAACCATGTTGCCACGCGTCGTGTAATCGTAAGCGGTCGCCGGATTTTCGGCGATGGCTTTTACCGGTACGGCCACGCCGGGAGAGTAGGCGAGCGACAGGTCCCGCTGGGTTGCCATCGGTTTCGTCGGGGTGATTTCCAGCTTGCCCGGTCTGCCCTGTGCATGGAAATCAAGGGCTTCCTGATCCGTAACCGATGTTCTGGTGCTTGCGGGTTTTGTCGTGTCGGACATGGGCTGAGCGTGCTTTCCTGGCGATAACAATGTAGAAATATCAGCCGTTGTTATTGTATTTTTCGCGCGCCTGCCAAGCCTTTCATTGTTGTTCAGTGCAGCAAATTTAAGCGTAATGAAATTTAAAGACGTTTTAATCGATTAAGTCCGCTTGCTGTCCTCAGGAGCCTCGTCGGTAAGCTCGGAGCGCCATATTTACGAAGGCGTCCACATGAAGGGCGAGTGGGCCACGCCTGACGACGAGCACGCAGTCAGACCATGCCTCGGCGCTGTCGATCGGCACAGCGGCAATGCCACGTGTGGAACGCACGGTGCTTTCCGGCAGAATGGAAATTCCCGCACCTGCTTCCACAAGTGCAAGGATCGTATTGATATTGGCGATACGCATGCCGATCTTCGGCTCGCAACCGGCATCCTCGAAAAGGGTCAGTGCGCTGTTGCTGAGGCCCAGGCCGATCTCGTCGATCGGCAGCAGGAGATTTTCCTGCGCGATGTCGCCAGCCGAGAGTCTGGAGCGGGAGGCAAGCGGATGGTCTTCCGAAACCGCCACGCATAGTTTCGAGCGGTCGAACGGCATGGCCCTCAGGGTTTGGGGTAGCGGGGGAAGGGGCGTGCGGATGAAGGCGACATCGGTCTTGCGCGTTTCCACTTGCTCGATCAGTTGTTCCATCGTCATGCCAGGCAAGAGCTCCAGAGTCACATCCCTGTGCTCATCCCCATAGCGGGTGATGAGCGCCGGCAGCTTCCGCTCGGCCATGACGCTGGTGCCATAACCTATGCGCAGCGTTCCCAGCTGGCCACGCCTTATCTGCCGCGCCTTGTCCATCGCGCTTTTGGTGCGGGCGAGGATTTCTTCCGCCTCCACGAGCATGGATTGCCCCGCCGGCGTGAGTTCCACACCGCGATTGATGCGATGAAAGAGTTTGAAGCCAAGCGTTTCCTCCAGTTGTCGGATGCGCTGTGTAACGGCCGGCTGGGCAATTCCGAGCTGTATGGCTGCGGCGCGGAAATTCCTGGCCCTTGCGGCCTCCACGAATATGGTAAGTTGTCGAGTGTCCATGGCAGAGAGGTCTTTATAGCGGCAGGCTTTGCGTGATATAAGTGCAGCTTATCAAAATTGTCCTTTTCGCGCATTGTCATCTTGTCGCAGGCGACGTTATACCGCAGTTCAGGATCGTGAGCGTCTTTATCGCCTGTGCAGGTGAGGGCGATCCGGACCGGGGAGGATTTGTTCAAGCACATTGTCTGCCGTCCAAGGGGACGGCGGTAACCTGCAGTGAATGGGTCAAATGACAGTTACAACGGAAGTCTTCCCCACCATTGTTCCCCGTTCAGCCGCGCCGCCACCGGCGCACCTTCGTATCGCCGCATCGGCGACGAACTGTCCGCGCTTTGCGGGACACTGAACGATCATCGGGCCTTAAGCCTTCTGGGCGGCTCTTCTAACCGGACAAATATTATGGGTAATCCAGCAACTTCATTGTCGCTCCCGGCCAGATTATGGCTGTTGGTGCTCGGCGCGGTCATCATTGCCGCAGGACTGTTCTTCTCCATTGGCGGCGGCCAACTCGTCGCCCTCGGCGGCAGCCCCTATTTTATCGTCGCAGGTATCGCGCTCGTCGTCTCCGGCCTGCTCATTCTGCTGCGCAAGCCTGCGGGTGCGCTTGTTTTCGGTCTCACTTTCATCCTCACCGGCATTTGGGCGGCATGGGAAGTGGGGCTACATTTCTGGCCGCTGATTTCCCGCCTGCTGGCAATCGGCGTCGGGGCAACCGTTGTTGCCCTGTCGTACCCGCTGCTGCGACGTGCGGCTGGCAAAACGCCTGCATTGGGCTCTTCTCTTGCGGTTGCGGCGGTTCTTGCCATCGCCTCCGGCGCCGGTTTTGCCGGCATGTTCGTTGCGCATCCGACCGTCGCCTTCAATGGCGAGGCGGCCGCGCTGACGCCCGTAACGCCGGAAACGGAGCAGAAGAACTGGGAACATTACGGCAATACTTCCGGCGGCAGCCGCTTTGTCGCGCTTGATCAAATCACCCGCGACAACGTCAAGAACCTCGAGGTGGCGTGGACTTATCACACGGGCGATACTCCGATCAGCCCCGGCGCGAACGGCGCGGAAGATCAGGAAACGCCGCTGCAGGTGGGCGACACCGTGTTCCTGTGCACCCCGCACAATAATGTCATCGCGCTTGATGCCGACACCGGTGCTGAAAAGTGGAAGACGGAAATCAACGCCAAATCCTCGGTCTGGATGCGTTGCCGCGGCCTTGCCTATTTCGATGCCAAGGCGCCGCTGAAACAGCCGACCGCGCCGGGCTCGACGCCCGTCACGCCGGCGGTGGTGGCCGAAGGCGCGCTTTGCCAGCGCCGAATCTTGATGAACACCATCAATGCGGAACTCATCGCGCTTGATGCCGACACCGGCGCGTTTTGCCCTGACTTCGGCACCAATGGGCGCGTCGATCTGAAAATCGGTATGGGAGATGCCCCCGACCCGCAATATGTCCTGACCTCGGCTCCCACGCTCGCCGGCACAACCGTTGTTGTTGGCGGTCGTATCGCCGACAACGTGCAGGTCGATATGCCTGGCGGCGTGATGCGCGGTTTTGACGTGGTGACGGGCGAGCTTCGCTGGGCGTTCGACCCGGGTAATCCTGACATCACCAAACTGCCGCCTCCGGGCCAAACCTATACGCGTTCCACGCCGAACGTCTGGGCATCCATGTCCTACGATCCGGACCTGAACACGGTCTTCATGCCTGTCGGCAGCCCTTCGGTGGACTTGTACGGCGTGACCCGCACACCGCTCGACCACAAATATGGTGCCTCGATGCTGGCGCTCGACGCCACGACCGGTCGCGAAAAATGGGTCTACCAGACGGTTCATAACGACCTCTGGGACTTCGACGTGCCGATGCAGCCGAGCTTCATCGATTTCCCGAAAGCGGATGGAACGACTGTGCCGGCATTGGTCTTCGGCACCAAGGCGGCGCAGATCTATGTTCTCGACCGGGCGACCGGGCAGCCGCTGACCAAGGTTGAGGAAGTTCCGGTGAAGCCCGCCAACATTCCGAACGAGCCTTATGCGCCGACGCAACCACGCTCGGTCGGCATGCCACAGATCGGTGCGCAGACCTTGACGGAAGCGGACATGTGGGGCGCGACCCCGTTTGACCAGCTTCTTTGCCGTATCGCCTTCAAGGGCATGCGTTATGAAGGACTTTACACGGCACCCGGTACTGACCTCTCGCTCTCTTTCCCGGGCTCGCTCGGCGGCATGAACTGGGGTGGCATTTCCACGGACCCGACGACGAACACCATTTTCGTCAATGACATGCGCCTCGGTCTCTGGATCCAGATGAAAGAAGCTGCGCCGACCAAAGCTGTCGCCAGCGGTGGCGAGAGCGTCAACACCGGCATGGGCGTCGTTCCCATGAAGGGCACGCCCTATGCGGTCAACAAGAACCGTTTCCTCTCGGCGCTCGGTATTCCCTGCCAGGCTCCGCCTTACGGCACCATGACCGCAATCGACATGAAGACGCAGCAGATCAAATGGCAGGTGCCGGTGGGCACGGTCGAAGATACGGGTCCGCTCGGCATCAAGATGGGCCTGCCCATCCCGATCGGCATGCCGACGCTTGGCGGCACGCTTGCCACTCAGGGCGGCCTCGTCTTCATCGCTGGCACGCAGGACTACTATCTGCGCGCCTTCGATACGGCAACCGGCAAGGAAGTCTGGAAGGCCCGCCTTCCCGTCGGCAGCCAGGGCGGCCCGATGAGCTACAAGTCGCCAAAGACCGGCAAGCAATATGTCGTCATCTCGGCCGGAGGTGCTCGGCAGTCTCCGGATCGTGGCGATTACGTCATCGCGTATGCTCTACCGAACTGATCCGTGTCGTTCAGTTTTTTGAATGGAAACCCCGGAAGATGATTTCGGGGTTTTCCTTTGTCTGCGTGCGGCATGCCGCCCGTTCGTGCGGAACCTCATCATCATCCTGGCGTTAGGAAAAACAGCCTGCCGGCCACGCACCGCCGCGCACCAGGCGTTCAGAGGACGGAATTATCAGCCCTTGCTTATCCACAGCTTGAACTGGTGATGGCGGTGTCGTGAAATATCTATATTGTCCGGCGCGTCAGGGAATTTGAGTAAGAAAGGTTTTGTAGTGAACGAACAATCTCGAAAGATCACGCCGGTTCTTCTTGCTGGTGGTGCTGGCTCGCGGCTTTGGCCGGTATCGCGTGATCAGTTGCCAAAGCAGTTTCAGCCGCTGGTTGGCAATCTTTCGACATATCAACAGACGCTGAAACGCGTCGGTGATAAACGTCTTTATTCGGAAGCCCTGGTCATTACCAACGAGGATTTTCGCTTCTTTGCCCGTCGCCAGGCTGAAGAAATCGATCTGCCAGCGACCGTTGTGCTCGAGCCCGCCCGCCGCGACAGTGCCGCTGCGATGGCTGCCGCTGCCGTGCTTGCCGAACGCCGCGAACCGGGCTGCCTCGTACTGGCGCTTGCTGCCGACCACGTGGTTCTCGATCCCGATAAATTTTCCGACGCCGTAAAGCTTGGCGCCAAGGCCGCCGATCAGGGCAGTATTGTTGTTTTTGGCCTGGTGCCAACGGAGCCGCGCACCTCCTACGGATATATCAAACCGGGCGAGCCGATTGATGGTGAGGCTGACCTCAGCACCGTCGATGCCTTCAAGGAAAAACCGGATGTATCGACGGCGATTTCCTATCTGGAAAAAGGTTATCTCTGGAATTCCGGTAACTTCCTGTTCCGCTCCGATGTGATGATTGCCGAACTCAAGGCTTTTGCGCCGGAGATTCTCGCGGCGGTAACGCAGGCGGTTGACCAATATGAAAGCGACCTTGGATTTGTGCGTCTGGATAAGGATAGCTTTGAAGCCTCTCCCAAAAACTCCATCGACTATGCGGTGATTGAAAAAACGAAGCGCATGGCGGTGGTGCACGGCCATTTCCGCTGGTCCGACATCGGCAGCTGGGATGCGATCTGGGAAATCGCTGACAAACATGACAATGAGAACGCGCTTGAAGGCAACGGCGTGTTCATCGATTCCGAAGGCTGCCTCATTCACTCCACACAGCTGCTGACGACGGTTGTCGGAGCAAAGGACATGGTGGTTGTAACCACCAAGGATGCGGTGCTGGTCGTCCCAAAGAACCGGGTACAGGATGTGAAGGGTCTGGTTGAGACGCTCAAAGACAGCAAACATGCGCCGCAAACCGAAACTCACAAGCGGGTCTACCGACCCTGGGGCTATATCGAACACATGTACGTGGACGAGCGTTACCGGGTCGGCCACATCACGGTCGATCCCGGCCACCGCATTTCGTTCCAAAGACACTATCATCGCTCAGAGCACTGGATCATCGTCAAGGGCACTGCGACCGTGACGATCGGCGAGGAAACCCGGCTGCTGACGGAGAACCAGTCTGTTTATATTCCGATTGGCCAGCCGCACCGTCTCGCCAATGAGGGGCAGATTCCGCTCGAGCTGGTCGAAATTCAAACCGGGGCATACCTCGGCGAGGATGATGTGATCCGCATTGAGGATGATTATAAGCGCGAATAGTAGGTAACCTTCTAAGATAGCGCGACAGAGGCGAAGCGGGAGGTATTCCGATTCGCCTTTATGTTTCTGACGGCGAGCACCTGCTACTCAAATACGGATGCAGCAGCGGCCTCCCTTTCAAAAATGGAGGGAACGGCGGTACGTAGCATGCAGCCCCGCGCGGATTTTGCCGGATTTCGGGTCGAGAAGGGTGTCTAAAATAGCCACATCGAGATTCGCATTTTAAGCGGTTGCCTAATCAAAATTCTTCGCATAGGTTCCAACTGTAACGTTTCAGTGAGGGAGGAGCTCATGCGAATGCGTCTTATTTCTGCGGCCTTTTTGGCCAGTGTGATGATTCCGGCGGGTGTAGCCGGTGCCACCGATCTTGAGGTGACCCATTGGTGGACGTCGGGTGGTGAAGCCGCCGCCGTGGCCGAACTGGCCAAGGCTTTCGATGCGACCGGCAATAAGTGGGTGGACGGCGCGATTGCCGGTTCGGGCGGTACGGCCCGGCCGATCATGATCAGCCGCATCACCGGCGGCGACCCGATGGGCGCGACCCAGTTCAACCATGGCCGTCAGGCGGAAGAACTCGTTCAGGCCGGCCTGATGCGTGACCTGTCCGATGTCGCCGCAAAAGGGAACTGGAAAGAGGTCATCAAGCCTTCCAGTCTACTGGACAGCTGCACGATTGATGGGAAGATCTATTGCGCGCCGGTCAATATTCATTCCTGGCAATGGCTCTGGCTGTCCAATGCGGCCTTCAAAAAGGCAGGCGTTGAAGTTCCGAAGAACTGGACGGAGTTTGTTGCGGCCGCACCGGCGCTGAAAAAGGCCGGCATCCAGCCGCTCGCGCTCGGCGGGCAGGCCTGGCAGGCAAACGGCTTGTTCGATACGCTGACGCTTTCGATCGGCGGCAAGGATCTGTACCAGAAGGTCTATGGCGACAAGGATGAAGAAGCGGCTGCGGGTCCCGACATGGCGAAGATTTTCGCGGCGGCTGTTGAAGCACGCGACATGGCAAAGGGCACCAATGTTCAGGATTGGAACCAGGCCACCAACATGGTGATAACTGGCAAGGCTGCTGGCCAGGTGATGGGTGACTGGGCGCAGGGTGAATTCCAGCTGGCCAACCAGAAAGCCGGCACCGACTATTCCTGCCTTCCTGGTCTCGGCCTGAGTGAATATCTGACCACGGGTGGCGATGCCTTCTATTTCCCGGTTCTTAAAGATGAGGAAAAAACCAAGGCGCAGGACGTGCTGGCAGCAACCATCGTCGATCCAAAGACGCAGGTTGCCTTCAACCTGAAGAAGGGCTCGCTGCCTATCCGCGGTGACGTAGATCTCAATGCAGCGAATGACTGCATGAAAAAGGGACTGGCCATTCTGGCCAAGGGCAATGCGCTGACCAGCGTTGACCAGCTGATTTCCGCGGACTCGCAGAAGCAGAAGGAAGACCTGATGGCAGAATTCTTTGCTGGCTCGATGTCGGCAGAGGATGCGCAGAAGCGCTTTGCGGATATCATCGGCTCGGCTGACTGATCGTGATTTCTCCGGTTGGGGGAGCGGCTCGCTCCCCCTTCCAACGTCCGGCTCACAACAAAACAATCTTGTTTGTCGGGGTTCCGTGCAGCGGAGAATTTCTCTCGGCTGTTGACTGTAACGTTACAGGAGGAGGTAACATGGCGGGTCAAGCGCGCTCCGGGCGCCCCAACCAGCTCTTTCGCAATCTGAATTCCAAGATTGCTTCCATCCCCATGATATTGACCGCAGTGGTGATCTTCCTCGGCGGGACGATCTGGACGGTCGTTTATTCCTTCACCAATTCTAAGCTTCTGCCGCGGGCGAGCTTTGTCGGTTTCGATCAATACGAGCGGCTATGGGCCGCGCCACGCTGGATCGTCTCGATCCAGAATTTGGCGATTTACGGGGTTCTGTCCTTGATCTTCAGCCTCGTCATCGGCTTCGTGCTGGCGGCGCTGATGGACCAGAAAATTCGTTTCGAAAACACCTTTCGCACGATCTTCCTTTATCCCTTCGCCCTGTCCTTCATCGTGACAGGTCTTGTCTGGCAATGGCTGTTGAACCCGGAATTCGGGATCCAGTCCGTGGTCCGCTCAATGGGCTGGGAAAGTTTCACGTTCGATCCGCTCTATAATTCCCAGATCGTTATCTACGGCATCCTGATCGCGGCGCTCTGGCAGGGAACCGGGCTTGTCATGTGCCTGATGCTGGCCGGGCTTCGTGGCATCGACGAGGATATCTGGAAGGCGACGCGCGTGGATGGCATCCCGATGTGGAAAACCTATATCCTCATCATCATTCCCATGATGCGCCCCGTCTTCATCACCACGCTCGTCATCATCGCCAGTGGCATCGTCAAGGTCTATGATCTGGTCGTGGCGCAGACCAGCGGCGGACCGGGCATCGCGTCTGAAGTGCCGGCGAAGTACGTCTACGACTACATGTTCCAGGCGCAGAATCTGGGGCAAGGTTTTGCCGCCTCCACCATGATGCTCATCACCGTCGCGATCATCATCATTCCATGGGCCTACCTCGAATTCGGAGGCAAAAAGCGTGGCTAATATCAGCACCTTGAATACCGTTGTTGCCGCCAGCGACGCGGTTGCCGACAAGCTTTCCGGCCCGCGCGGCAAGAAGCCGAGGAAGACCTTTTCCCGCCGCAACATCATCCTCTACGGCACGCTCTTCGTGGCCGCCGCCTATTATCTCCTGCCGCTCTACGTGATGGTCGTCACCTCGCTGAAGGGAATGCCGGAAATCCGCCTCGGCAACATCTTCGCGCCGCCGGTGGAGATCACCTTCGAGCCTTGGGTGAAGGCCTGGGCCAATGCCTGCACAGGCCTCAATTGCGACGGGCTTTCGCGTGGTTTCTGGAACTCCGTACGCATTCTCGTGCCATCGGTGGTCATTTCCATCGTCGTCGCGTCCGTTAGCGGCTACGCCATGGCGAACTGGAAGTTCAAGGGATCGGAACTATTTTTCTCGATCCTGATCATCGGTGCCTTCATCCCCTATCAGGTGATGATCTATCCGATCGTCATCGTGCTGCGCGAACTGGGCATTTACGGCACGCTGACCGGTCTCGTCATCGTCCACACCATCTTCGGCATGCCGATCCTGACGCTGCTGTTCCGGAATTACTTCGCCTCGCTGCCGGAGGAACTCTTCAAGGCAGCGCGTATCGACGGCGCCAATTTCTGGCAGATTTATTTCCGCATCATGCTGCCGATGTCGCTGCCGATCTTCGTCGTGGCGATGATCCTGCAGGTGACGGGCATCTGGAACGACTTCCTGTTCGGCGTGGTGTTCACGCGGCCGGAATATTACCCGATGACCGTGCAGCTCAATAATATCGTCAACTCCGTACAGGGCGTGAAGGAATACAACGTCAACATGGCCGCCACGCTTTTGACCGGTGCGGTGCCGCTGATCGTTTATTTCGTCTCCGGCAGGCTATTCGTGCGCGGCATTGCCGCCGGCGCAGTGAAAGGTTGAGTTATATGAACAAAAGCGTTTCCATCCGTGATCTTTATCTGTCTTTCGGTGCCGTCACCGTTCTGAAAGACCTCAATCTCGATATTTACGACGGCGAATTTCTCGTTCTGCTTGGCTCGTCCGGTTGCGGCAAGTCGACCCTGCTCAACTGCATTGCCGGGCTTCTGGAACCGACCGACGGGCAAATCTTCATCAAAGACCGCAACGTCACCTGGGAGGAGCCGAAGGATCGCGGTATCGGCATGGTGTTCCAGTCCTATGCGCTTTATCCGCAGATGACAGTGGAGAAGAACCTGTCATTCGGCCTCCAGGTCGCCAAGGTTCCAAAGGATGAAATTGACCGTCGCGTCAAAAGAGCCGCCGGCATCCTGCAGATCGAGCCTTTGCTGAAGCGCAAGCCGGCAGAGCTTTCCGGCGGCCAGCGTCAGCGCGTGGCGATCGGCCGGGCGCTGGTGCGGGACGTGGATGTCTTTCTTTTCGACGAGCCGCTGTCCAACCTCGATGCCAAGCTGCGTTCGGAACTGCGTGTCGAAATCAAGCGGCTGCACCAGTCGTTGAAGAACACCATGATCTACGTGACGCACGACCAGATCGAGGCGCTGACGTTGGCGGACCGGATTGCCATCATGAAGAGCGGGGTCATCCAGCAGCTGGCCGATCCCGTCACCATTTACAACAAGCCGCGAAACCTCTTCGTTGCCGGTTTCATCGGTTCGCCATCGATGAACTTCTTGCGCGGTGAGCTGATCGAAAAGGACGGTAAGGTCGTCTTCACGACCAATGGGGTTACGTTCTCACTTGATGGCTACCATGCCGAAACACCGCTTGCCGCAGGGCGTGCCGTGGTCCTTGGCGTGCGGCCGGAGCATGTGCGCGTCGATGCCGATATCCTGAGTGGCGAAGTGCATGAGGCTGTTGTCGATATCGAAGAGCCGATGGGTGCCGACAATCTGATCTGGCTGAAACATGCCGGGCATACCATGTCCGTCCGCGTCGGCGGCCACAGGCGGTTTTCGCCGGGCACCAAGGTTCGCCTCGGTCTCGACATGGCGATGGCCTCGCTGTTCGACGCGCAAAGCGAAGAGCGGCTTTAGACGCCGCAACTATTCCCCCACACAATCCCAAGCCCAGTATCTCTATGGAGGAGACAATGACAGAACTCGGTTTTCAGCTCTACAGCGCCCGCAATTTTCAGCCCTTTTCCGATATCCTGAAAAAACTATCGCCGGCGGGCTACAGCCAAGTCGAAGGGTATGGCGCCATGTACGCCTCTCTCGATGAGGCCGGCCTGAAGGGGCTGCGCGCTGAACTTGATGCCAACGGTCTAACCATGCCCACCGGCCATTTCGGCCTCGATCTCCTCGAGGGCGATCCGGGCAGGGCGCTGAACATTGCGAAAGTTTTGGGCGTGCAGGCGATTTATTGCCCTTACCTGATGCCCGATCAGCGCCCGACAGATGCCGCTGGGTGGTTTGCCTTCGGCAAGCGTCTGCAGGAGGCTGGCAAACCTTTTGTCGACGCCGGCCTCACCTTCGGTTGGCACAACCATGATTTCGAGTTCAAGGCGCTCGCCGATGGCTCCACGCCGCAGGAACAAATATTTGCCGGCGGCCCGGACCTGAAGTGGGAAGCGGATATCGCCTGGATTGTCAGGGGCAATGCCGATCCGCTCGCCTGGATCGAAAGCTACGGCAAACGCATCAATGCCGTGCATGTGAAGGATATCGCACCATCGGGTGAAAACGCGGATGAAGACGGTTGGGCCGATGTTGGTCATGGTACGGTGGACTGGAAGGGTCTTATCGCCGCATTGAAAGCAAAGTCCGCCACGAAACATTTCGTGGTCGAGCATGACAATCCCAAGGATATCGACCGGCTGATCACCCGTTCGATCACATCGTTCAAAACCTACTAAGTCTCAATTTCGGAGTTTCATCATGGCCAGAGATCTTGGCGTCGGCATCATCGGATGCGGCAATATCTCGTCTGCATATTTTTCGCTGGCACCGCTCTTCAAGGGCATCAAGGTGCTGGCCTGTGCCGACCTCAACCGCAATGCAGCGGAACTGAGGGCGGAAGAGTTCGGTGTTGTCGCGCAGTCCATCGACGATCTGCTCGCCAACCCGGAAATTGACGTGGTGGTGAACCTCACCATCCCCGCCGCACATTATCCGGTTTCGAAGGCGGCCCTTGAGGCGGGAAAACACGTCTATTCGGAAAAGCCGCTGGTGCTTTCGCTGGAAGAGGGCGAGGAGTTGCGGCGCATTTCGCGGGAGAAGAACCTTTCCGTCGGCTGCGCCCCGGATACTTTTCTTGGTGGTGCGCATCAGCTTGCCCGCAAATATATCGACGAGGGCAAGGTCGGACGCATCACCTCGGGCACCTGCCATGTGATGAGCCCCGGCATGGAAATGTGGCACCCCAATCCGGGTTTCTTTTTCCTGCAGGGCGGCGGGCCGATCCTCGATCTGGGGCCGTACTACGTCGCCAATCTCATCAACCTCATCGGCCCGGTCAAGCGCGTTGGCGCGCTCACCTCGATGGCAAGCCCCACCCGCACCGTAACCAGCCAGCCGCTTAACGGCGAGATCATCCCCGTCGAAACACCGACCAATATCCACGCCCTGCTGGAGTTCGTGAATGGTGCGACGATTACGCTTTCGGCCAGCTGGGATGTCTGGTCGCATCGCCACGCGAACATGGAACTTTACGGCACGGACGGCTCGATCTTTGTGCCAGACCCGAATTTCTTCGGGGGCGTTGTGGAGGCGAGCGGCCGTGACAAGAACATTCAGCCGCTGGAAGACTGGGCGCATCCCTTCGGTATCGCCAATCAGGAAAGCCCGAACGGCCCTCGCGCCAACTATCGTACGGCCGGGCTTGCCGATATGGCGATTGCCATTCTGGAAGGTCGC
Source organism: Agrobacterium sp. DKPNP3 (assembly GCF_052686535.1). NCBI lineage: Bacteria > Pseudomonadati > Pseudomonadota > Alphaproteobacteria > Hyphomicrobiales > Rhizobiaceae > Agrobacterium > Agrobacterium sp. DKPNP3. The sequence goes on from NZ_JBQYSN010000018.1 coordinate 34,576, forward strand.
GACGCGCGCTGCTCGCTGGATCGTTCGCTGCACGGTATCGACGTGATGACCTCGATCCTGAAATCGGGTGAAGAAGGCCGCTTCATCGAGATGACGACGACATGCACGCAGCCGGCAGCTCTCGGCATAGAGGAGGCACAGGCGCTGCTGCGCTAAGGTTTTTACTATAGCTTGGAAAGCGGCGGAGGAAACTTCGCCGCTTTCCGTTCTTCGCGGTACCTCTTCACAATCCCCTCGCTTTGCTTTAAAGCCGCGCCTTATCCGGTCGCAGCCCACCCGGTCAAAACAAGGGATCCTGAACTATGAAAACCATCGTCATCTGCTCCGGCGGATTGGACTCCGTTTCGCTTGCGCATAAAATCGCCGCGGAACATGAACTTCTCGCTCTCGTATCCTTCGATTATGGCCAGCGCCACGGGAAGGAACTGGATTTTGCCGCTGATTGCGCCAGACGGCTCGGCGTGCCGCATCATATCATCGATATCAGAGCCATCGGCGCGCACCTCACCGGTTCCGCACTGACCGATGATGTGGAGGTGCCGGACGGGCATTATGCGGAGGAGACGATGCGTTCCACCGTGGTGCCGAACCGCAATGCCATCATGCTCACCATCGCGTTCGGGCTGGCTGCCGCGCAGCAGGCGGATGCAGTGGCGATTGCCGTTCACGGCGGCGATCATTTCATCTACCCCGACTGCCGGCCGGGCTTCATCGACAGCTTCAATGCCATGCAGGCGCACGCGCTTGAAGGCTATGCCGATGTGAAACTCTTCGCGCCCTATGTCACCGTTTCCAAGGCGGCGATTGTGACCGATGGCGTAAAATACGGCACGCCGTTTGGTGAAACCTGGTCCTGCTACAAAGGTGGCCTTACGCACTGCGGCCGCTGCGGCACATGCGTGGAACGGCGTGAGGCCTTTCATCTGGCCGGCGTGACCGACCCGACCGATTATGAGGACCCGGACTTCTGGGTGGCTGCCACCCATGCCTTTGCGGCGCAGGAGGTGCGTTGATGTTCCGCATCACCAAGGAATTTCACTTCTCCGCCTCGCACCAGTTGAAAAGCCTGCCCGCCGACCACCAGTGCAGCCGTCTGCATGGCCATAATTATATCGTTGAGGTCGAGCTTGCAGGCGAAGAGCTCAACGAGCACGGTTTCGTGCGCGATTACCATGAGCTTGCGCCGCTGAAGTACTACATTGACGAAAAGTTTGACCATCGCCACCTGAATGATGTTCTCGGCCATGACCGGGTGACGGCGGAATGCCTGGCGAAACATTTTTATGACTGGTGCAAGGAGCGTCTGCCGGAAACCAGCGCCGTGCGGGTTCGCGAAACCGCCAAGACCTGGGCGGAATACCGGCCATGACGGCGGCTGCACAAAAGATTGCAGCGAAGGACACCACGATCCGCATCAGCGAAATCTTCGGGCCGACCATTCAGGGCGAAGGTCTGCTGATCGGTTCACCGACGGTTTTTGTGCGAACGGGGGGCTGTGACTACCGCTGCTCCTGGTGCGATACGCTGCACGCGGTCGATAGCGATTATCGCGACACGTGGAAACCCATGTCGGTCGACGCAATCTGGCAGGAGGTGCGGCGGCTGTCCGCGGGTGTTCCGCTGACGGTCTCGTTGTCTGGCGGCAACCCTGCCATCCAGCCACTTGGCGAATTAATCGCAAAAGGGCAGTCCGAAGGTTATCGCTTCGCGCTTGAGACGCAAGGCAGTGTCGCCAAGGATTGGTTCGGCTCTCTCGACTACCTGGTTCTGAGCCCGAAGCCGCCATCGAGCGGCATGGAGACGGACTGGTCGGCTTTCGCAGACTGTCTCGGTTTCGCTGGCACCCGACCGCAGGTGGCCTTGAAGGTTGTTGTTTTCGATGATGTTGATTACGCCTACGCCAAAGCCGCGTCAGCGCGTTTTCCGCATCTGGCGGTCTATCTTCAACCCGGCAACCACACCCCGCCGCCCCCGGATGATGACGACGCGCGTGTCGATATCGATGGGGTGATGGACCGGATGTTATGGCTGGTGGACAAGGTGAGCGAAGACCGCTGGTTTTCCGCCCGCGTGCTTCCGCAGCTTCATGTGCTCTTGTGGGGAAACAAGCGGGGCGTTTAACTGGCTGCCGTTCAGGTGCCCGTGCGCCAGGATATCGGGGGGCGCGATGGAAGTTCTGGGCGAATATTTCCGCCCAGAACCGACTTTTTGAGCCTCAGCTCATCTGGCTGACGAACTTTGTCTCCAGATAGGCTTGAACCGCTTCTGAACCGCCTTCCGTGCCGTAACCGGAGTCCTTGATGCCGCCGAAGGGGACTTCGGGGAGCGCAAGGCCGTTGTGGTTGATGGTCAGCATGCCGGCCTCGACCTGCTGGCCGAGCGCGTGCGCGGTCTTGACCGAGCCGGTGAAGGCATAGGATGCAAGACCGAAGGGCAGGCGGTTCGCTTCGGTGATGGCATCGTCAAACGTCGAGAAGCGGTTGATGATCGCGACCGGGCCAAAGGGCTCGTCGTTCATGATCTTCGCAGACGTGGGCACATTGGCGAGAACCGTCGGCTCGAAAAAATTGCCCTTGTTGCCGATGCGGCGGCCCCCGGTTTTCAGTTCGGCGCCGTGGGAAACTGCATCGTTGATGAGGCCTTCCAGTGCGGGAATGCGGCGCTCATTGGCGAGCGGCCCCATGACCACGCCGTCTTCCAGACCATTGCCCACCTTGATTGCCTTCGTGGCTTCCACGAAACCTTCAAGGAAACGATCCGCCACGCCGTCCTGCACGAGGAAGCGGGTGGGCGCGACGCAGACCTGACCGGCATTGCGGAACTTGGCAAGCGAGGTGACCTCGATCGCCTTGTCGATATCGGCATCGTCAAAGATCATGACGGGCGCGTGACCGCCAAGTTCCATCGTCGCGCGCTTCATATGCTTGCCCGCAAGCGCTGCCAGATGTTTGCCGACCGGGGTTGAGCCGGTGAAGGAAATCTTGCGGATGACCGGATGCGGGATCAGGTATTCGGAAATTTCCGAAGGAACACCATAGACAAGGCCGATGACGCCGGCAGGCACACCGGCGTCGACAAAGGCGCGGATGAGTTCTGCCGGAGATGCCGGGGTTTCCTCGGGCGCCTTGACGATGATGGAGCAACCGGTGGAAAGCGCCGCGGAGAGCTTGCGGACGATCTGGTTGATCGGGAAATTCCAAGGCGTGAATGCTGCCACGGGACCGACCGGAAGCTTGATGGCAAGCTGCGAAACGCCCGTCGCGCGGGCAGGGATAACCTGGCCATAGGTGCGGCGGGCTTCTTCGGCAAACCAGTCGATGGTGTCGGCAGCACCCATGATCTCGGTGGCGGATTGCGCCAGCGGCTTACCTTGCTCGCGGGTCATGATATAGGCGATCTTGTCCTTGCGCTCGCGCAGGATGTCGGCAGCCTTGCGCATGATCTTCGAACGCTCGAAGGGCGAGGTGTCGCGCCAGACCTTGAAACCGCGCTCGGCCGCGGCAAGCGCCAGATCGAGGTCTGCTTTCTCGGCATGGGCGATCGCGCCGATGATTTCGTCGGTCGCGGGATCGGACACGGCGATCGTCTTGCCAGAAACGGCGTCTCGCCATTCGCCATCAATGAGAAGTTTGATGTCGGGATAGGTGTGCATAGGGACTACCTTCATGATGCGGCCGATACGGCGGTAGCCGTCCGACCCGGAGACGTGAACAGATTTTCCTGACCGGACGATATCCGGCATCGCGGCTTTCGCTGCGCGGGACAGGTGTCTGGATATTTCCAGCAGAGGTTCAGGAACCGCCGGAAACGAAATCGACAGCCATTATATTAAGATTCGTGATGGGTGTTTCAACCGTGCACTTTGGCAATCGTGAGGATTTTTCGTTGAAGCAGCCCGCTCTCATGCTCCCGGTTTGCCTTTCGAATGGCGTTTGATTGGCCCGTATTTTACCCCGAATCAGAGGGCTTCCGCCGAGGAGGTCGTTGAGCAGTCTCGCCGCTATATAGACTTTCCCCCGTGGCCTGCGCCTTGGAAAAGCCTCCTGCTTGACCCATAACCGGGCGCCGGGATCAAAAAACTACATTAGCGCGAAAAACTTATCAAAAGAGTTTACTCAAAACCTAGAGAAAATACGGACAAAAACTCAGTGAGGATATAACATCATTTCCTGATATATATTGATACCGTCGGTTCCCTTGACCTTTAACGGTTGGCGAAAACCCTCGACCTGAACCTATCGATGGAGAAAAACCATGAGTTTCGCCCGGGTACTGCTCAGCGCGTTCTTGTCGCTCATATGGCTTTCCTGTGCCGAGGCGGGGGACATAGCCAAACCGCAGGGCAAACCGATATTAACCATTTCTGGCAACATCACCAATACGAATGCCGACGGCGCTGCGCAGTTTGATCGCGACATGCTGGAAGCGCTCGGCATGGAGGCGGTGGAAACGACGACCCCCTGGCACGATGGCCGCGTTCGTTTCGAGGGTGTCCCGCTCTCTAAATTGATGGATATCGTGGGTGCAAAGGGCACCAACGTCACGGCAGTCGCGCTTAACGATTACGTCAGCACCATACCCATCGACGACTTTAAGAAATACAAGGTTATCCTGGCGATCAAACTGAATGGCAATTACATGACCGTTCGCGAAAAAGGCCCTTTGTTCGTCATATATCCCTATGACAGCGATCCGGAATTGCAAAAGCAGACCTATTACACACGGTCCGCATGGCAAGTTGCCAAATTGATAGTGGAATAAAGGTGCCGTTTGCGGAAACTTGTGGCGGTCATTATCTGTTGCTTCGTCCTGGCAACGGGCTATATCGCTTTCGTCATTGCCGAGCGGCAGACCGCTCTGCAGAAATTTGCCCGTTATAATGATTCCTGGGCCGTCAGCCAGACGGTCGCCGAATTCCTGCGTCTCCAAAACAGACTGGCGATGTTTGCGCTCTCTCCCGGTAAGGTAGACCGGGATGAATTGCAGCTGCGTCTGGACATCATGCTAAGCCGTCTCGAGCTTCTCAAACAGGGAAAACTTGGCGCCTTCATCAACGAACAGCAGCAGTGGCGGGAACTCGTCGCCAAGATCGATGATGTTTTGGCCAAGCTGGAGCAGCGGATCAACAGTCTCGAACCAGCAGAGGTTCCGGATCTGATTGCGGCGATGAGCGCGCTGGATGCGCCGATGACGACGCTTGCCTCGTCCTCGGTTGCCTTTGACGTCAATCTCATCGATACCGCACACGAGGATGTGCGCAAGCTTCACATTGTTTATACCGCGCTTGCGGGCGGCCTGATCCTGTGCGGCATCGCGCTGGTGATCTTGCTGCTTCGCCAGAACGATCTGCTGAACCGGGCGCAGAAAAGCATGCGTGGTCTGACCGACGATCTGCGGGCGGCCACGCTGGAATTGCAGGCGAAAAATGTGAGGCTCGAACATGACGCCTATCATGACGCGCTGACGGGGCTACCGAACCGCGCGCTGTTCCGGCAGGAATTGATCGAGAGATTACGCCGATCCTTTGGCGGAACCGGCACGACCGCAATCCTGCTTCTCGATCTCGACGGGTTCAAGGACGTCAACGATACGCTCGGCCACGATGCGGGCGATGCGCTGCTTCAGGCCGTGGCGCAGCGCCTTTCCGCAATCGGCGGTGATTACGACATGGTCTGCCGTCTGGGCGGCGACGAATTCGCGGTGGTTTCCGACGATCTCAACGAAGATGCCGCGCGACGCCTCGCCTCCAAGCTCATCGACCAGATCAGCCGCACCTACCAGCTGGGTGAGCAGGAGGTCAAAATCGGGACCTGTATCGGCATCGCCATTTCGCATGGCGCCGTCGATGCGGACGAATTGTTCAAGCGTGCGGATCTCGCGCTTTACGAGGCCAAGGCTATCGGCCCCGGCCGGGCGAGTGTGTTCAAGGTTCGCATGCAGAAGCAGTTGACCGAGAAGAAGTCCTTCGAGGCTGACCTGCAGACTGCGCTGCAGAATGACGAGCTGGAAGTGTATTACCAGCCGCAGGTGGCAACCCAGACCCGCAAGCTCTGTGGCTTCGAAGCGTTATTGCGCTGGAAACATCCTGTCCGCGGTGACGTGCCGCCCAGCGTGTTCATTCCCGTCGCAGAAAGGACTGGCCTCATTCATTCGCTGGGTAAATGGGTGATGGAGACCGCGTGCCGGGAGGCCATGCAATGGGACGAGGACATGAAGGTGGCGGTCAATCTTTCGCCCGTTCAGTTCCACAGCACCAGTCTCATCCAGAACGTCATGGGCGCGCTTGAAAAAAGCGGACTTGAGCCGAGCCGTCTGGAGCTTGAGATTACGGAATCTATCCTTCTCAACAAGAGTGACCAGACGATCAATACGCTGTCGCGGCTGAAGGCGGTCGGCATCAAAATCGCGATGGACGATTTCGGTACCGGCTATTCGTCGCTCGCCAACCTGCGAGGCGTCCCCTTCGACAAGATCAAGATCGATCGTTCTTTCCTGCGAGATATAACCACCGACCGCGATGCGCTTGCGATCGTAGAGTTTGTGGTTGGCGTCGGTCGCAGTCTGCGGATGACGACGATTGCCGAGGGTATCGAGACGGAAGAGCAATATGAGTGCGTGAGGCGCCTCGGCTGCGATCAGGTTCAGGGATATCTCATCAGCAGACCCCTGCCGGCGAAAGAACTGGTGGCTTGGAGTTCTGTGTGAACGAATGCCCGTTCTCTGGCGAAAGCGATGGCTTTTTTACTTGATTTATCGTTGATTGCCAAACCGCAGCATCCGCTTCGCTGACGTTGCTGACTTTATGAAAAGGCATGAACTAATGGAAATACTGGACGTGCATGGGGTGGCCCTTCCTCTTTCTTCCGATGAGGTCTCGCCCGTCATCTGGCAGGCGCTGACCGACGGCAGCTATGAGGCAAAAGAAGCGCGGAGCGTCCTGAAAGCCATCAAACCAGGCGATCGTGTTCTCGAGTTGGGATCGGGCATCGGCATCATCACCTCGATCATCGCCGGCATTGAGGATGTATCCGTCTGGGCTTTCGAGGCCAATCCCTCCACGGCCGCGCTCGCGGAGCGGGTCATCAAGGCCAATTGCCGCGGCAATGTCGTGTTTTCGCAGGGACTTCTTACCGCCGACGAGCCGAGCTCCTATGCCTTTTATGTTCGCAAGGATCTCTGGATGTCGTCCATGGACGAAAATCAGGGCCCTTATGAAAAACGCATCGAAATCTCCTCCGCGAATATCGATGAATTTGTTGCGGAGCAGGGCATTACCGCGCTCGTTATGGATATAGAAGGCGCGGAGCGCGATCTGCTCGGCAAGGCCGAGCTTGCCGGCGTGGAGCGGATATTCGTTGAACTGCACGACCACCTTTACGGTCTCGCCGGCGTCCGCGACATCATGCAGGCACTCACCGCCAAAGGTTATGCCTATGATCCGCGCGGCTCTCGCGGTCCCTGCGTGCTGTTTTCCCGGGATGACGGCCCGAGGGAATACGATCCCGAGGTGGATTGAAAGCCGGGCATCTCACGCCGAGAGCGACGTTGGAAAGTTTGTTTTAAACTGCGGGCAGGGCGCTTAGCGTTTTGCCCGCAATCATTTTACCAGCCGCTTGCGCCATCCGGCGCAACCTTTGGAGCTTCATGCCCTTTAGTGCCCGTGTCACAATTCATCTGGTAGCGGGCGGCTCCATTATTATTGCCAAAAACGCAATTCATTCCGAATTATTATTGTAATTGTTGAGGCCGTTTTCCTGCGTCATTATCCCTCCATCAAACCGGCGCACAACAGGATGCACCGGAGATGCCAACGCAACCGAAGGAGAAACGATTATGGGCTTTGTTAAGACGACAGACGGAACCGAAATCTTCTACAAGGACTGGGGCCCGAAGGATGCCCAGCCGATCGTTTTCCACCACGGATGGCCGCTCTCTTCCGATGACTGGGATGCGCAGATGCTGTTCTTCCTCTCAAAGGGATATCGCGTCGTCGCCCATGACCGCCGTGGCCACGGCCGCTCGGCGCAGGTCTCGGAGGGGCACGACATGGATCATTATGCTTCCGACGCCTTTGCGGTCGTTGAGGCGCTGGACCTGAAGAACGCCGTCCATATCGGTCACTCCACCGGCGGCGGCGAGGTTGCCCGTTATGTCGCAAAGCATGGTGAGCCCGCCGGCCGTGTCGCCAAGGCCGTTCTCGTTTCCGCCGTACCCCCGATCATGGTCAAGACCGAAGCCAATCCGGAAGGCCTGCCGATGGAGGTTTTTGACGGCTTCCGCTCGGCGCTTGCCGCAAACCGCGCGCAGTTCTTCCGCGATGTGCCGGCTGGCCCGTTCTATGGTTTCAACCGCGATGGCGCGACCGTGCATGAAGGCGTGATCCAGAACTGGTGGCGTCAGGGCATGATGGGCAGCGCAAAGGCCCACTACGACGGCATCAAGGCCTTCTCCGAAACCGACCAGACCGAAGACCTGAAGAATATCAGCGTTCCGACGCTGGTGCTGCACGGCGAAGACGACCAGATCGTGCCGATCGCCGACTCGGCTCACAAATCGATCAAGCTGCTGAAAAACGGCACCCTGAAGACCTATCCCGGCTTCTCGCACGGCATGCTGACCGTCAATGCCGATGTGCTGAACGCCGACCTGCTTGCCTTTATCAAGGGCTGAGGCTTTTGCAGAACGGGAATGCGGCCGATCATTCGGCCGCATTTTATTTGGGCTAGGTCAAATGGCCCCGCCAGGCGGTGCGATAGGACGTCAGCTCGGGGATATCCCCCGCCGTGAAATGACGCTCTCGCCCTGCAACCGGCTTGATCCCGGTGAGGAGCGCAGCACCCGCACTGGTTCCTGTCGAGCCTTCCATGGCAATGACGTCGGTTTCTGCGAAAGCGGCGAGTGCTTTCAAATAGAGCGCGTTTCCGGCGAAGGGTCCTTCAACGACCACAGGTCCTCTTCGTTCAACAAGCGAAAGGCAGAATTCCGTCATCAGGGCGAGATAGAGCGAGGCAGTGGCATGTCGCTCCGCCCCTGTCGCATCGCCATCGGCGATCCAGCGTGCCGCCTTTTCCGGAAAGGGGCCGGAGCCGCTGACCACGCTCGGTAGCAGCATCATTCCTTTTTCGATAACCGCCCCGAGCGCGGCTTCAATCTCGTGGATCGTCGCTGGTCCGAATTGCTGCGCCAGCATCTCATATTCCCTGCCGCCCATGAAGCGAGAGGAAGGAACGGGTCGCCCGAGGGCATCGACATTCAAAAGCGTATCGCGGCTGGGATCCAGCGCATCCGCCTTGCCGCCAATGGCGAAATTCACCACCCAGGTTCCGGTGGAAACGACAGAAAAATCTCCGTTGCGGCGAAGGAGGTGCGGCAGGAGCGAGGCATTGGAATCATGGATGCCGCAATAGACCGGCATCGTCGCAGACAGCCCGGTTTCCTGTGCCAGCGATGGGCGTATCGTTCCCAGCACATCGAAAGCGGAGCGGACAGGCGCCATCAGATGCTGGATGCCGAGACGCTCCACCAGCGAGGAAAAGCTCTTCCGGCGCGGGTTCCACAGGTCCGTGTGGCAACCAAGCGATGTCGTTTCGGTTGCATGAACGCCGGTCAGCCGCCCTGCCCAATATTGCGGGTAAGTGACGATGTTGAGCACCCTGGCGAACTCGTCCGGAAAGGCGGTTTTCTGGAAATGGATTTGTGCACCGAGGTTCAGTCCTGCAGGAAGCTGCGGCGAGCCGGTCTCTGCGAAATCGGGCCTGATCTCGCGATAGGCCTCCTGAACGGGTTTGGGGTAGCTATGCTCGTAATCGAGCACCGGCATGGCAAGGTTGCCGTTTCCATCGAGAAGCGCTGCTGAAGCGCCATGGGTGGTAATGGAAATCGCATCGAAACCCGGGTCGCGGCCAAACCGCTGAAGCGCGGAAAGAATGAAGTGCCAGAGCATCTCCACATCATAATGCGGGTAGGGGCCATCGCGAAGAACGGGGTTCGTCCGCTTCTCGCCGGCAATTTCCTCGCCGCTGCCGGTGTCGATGACGACCACTTTGGCATTGGTCTTGCCGATATCGATGACCGCGACCCGGCTCGGTCTGGTGCTGTCGCTCATGGCAGATGGAACACCGTCACCAGGTCTTTTGCGACCGGCGAATTATCGGGATTGCTGTCCATGATGTCGGCCATATGGGCCCACCACTTTTTCATCACGGGATGATCGGGCAAAGCCGCCATGCCGTGGGTCTTCGGCCGCGTCAGCACGCCGAAGAGAGTGTTGGTTTCCGGGTCGAGATGGATGGAGTAGTCGCTGACACCTGCCTCGTGCAGCAGCGCCACCAGTTCAGGCCATATCTCGTCGTGGCGCTTTTTGTATTCGGCCTCCTTGCCGGCGAAGAGTTTCATCTTGAAGGCGTGTTTTTCGAGTTCCGGCATGGCTCAGCCTTTCATGGCTCGAAGGCGACGGACGACGATGGGGATGGCGATGGTGATGATCAGCAGCAGGCCGACAAAGATCGACATGACGATACCGGGCACATTCAAAAGACCGAGACCGAAGGTGACGAGGCCCATGACGAAGGCGGCGATGACGACGCCTGCAATTGTGCCGGAACCGCCGAGAATGGAGACGCCACCCAGCACCACCATGGTCACCACCTCAAGCTCCCAGCCTTGAGCGATCGACGGGCGGGTAGAGCCGAGCCGCGAGGTGAGGCAGACGGCGGCGATGCCGCTCATCAGGCCGGTGAGCAGGAAGAGGATGAACTTCACGCGCTCGACGGGAATGCCGGAAAAGCGGGCGGCGAAGGGGTTCGTGCCGATGACATAAACCTGCCGACCGAAATTGGTTGCATGAAGCAAAATGGCGAAGAGGACGGCCATAACGATGAACAGCACGAATTCGAAGGAGATCACCCAGAACACGTAGCCTTGACCGAAATAGCCGAAGTCCGCCGGATATCTGCCATAGGCCTGATCCCCCAGCACCATATAGGAAATGCCGCGAAACAGGCTCATGGTGCCGATGGTGACGACGATGGAGGGCAGTTTCAGCCCCGCGACCAGAAAGCCGTTGAAGGCGCCGCAGAAAAGCCCGGTGCCAATGCCGATGGCGACGAGGCCGGGCGTGCCGACACCCATCTGCACCGCCGCTCCCATGGCGGTGGAGGCGAGCGCGATGATCGCGGCGACTGACAGGTCGATTTCACCGGCGATGATCAGAAGCGCCATGGCAAAGGCGATGATGGCCTTTTCCGTGAAGTTGAAGGTGGCATCGGAGAGGTTCCAGGCATTGAGGAAATAGGGCGAGGCGAGCGAATTGGCGATGAAGATGAGGATCGCGACGCCAAGCAGCAGCACTTCCCAACTGGCCATGATACGGCTGAGCGGTGTGCCGAGTTTGTCGGGAATGACGCGCGGCGCCTGCGACGGTTGGGAATTCGTGCTCATGCGGATGCTTCCTTGCCATGGTCTGCGGCGGCCCTGTCACGCAGGATGATGCGGCCCTTCCTGGCCTCAGCGCGCGCATTGAAGACAACAGCGAGCACGATGACCACGCCTGATATCGCCATCTGCGCGAAGGGCGAGATGCCGATGACGGGCAGCGCGTTCTTGATGACGCCGAGGAACAGCGCGCCAAGCACCGCTCCGGCCACCGAACCGATGCCGCCGGCAATCGAGATGCCGCCGATCACATTGGCCGCCACACTATCCAGTTCGAAACCGGCGGCGATATCCACATAGGCGACGGCGTAACGCGACACCCAGAGATAGCTGGCGAGACCGGCGAGCGCGCCCGAGAGCACGAAGGCGAAGAAGCGGGTGCGGCCGACATCGATGCCGGCATAGACCGCCGCACCAGGATTGCCGCCGGCGGCGTAAGCAGAGCGACCGAAGGAGCTGCGCGTGAGCACCAGCCACGCGCCGGCGATGATGAGGATCGCCACCCATGAAAGCACCGGCATGCCGAGGATCATGGTGCGCGGCACATTGAGGAAGGTCGGCGAAAACTGATGCGCATTCACCCAGCCGCCGCCCGAAAGCACGAAGGCCATGCCGCGATAGATGGTGAGCGTGCCGAGCGTGACGACGATGGGCGGAATGCCGAGCCACCAGACGAGTATGCCGTTGATGGAACCCAGAAACGCCCCGATGCCGACCGCCATGGCAATGAGAAGCGGCAGCGGAATGCCCGGAAAGGCGGCATTGGTCATCGCCACGGCCATGCCGGTAAAGGCGAGATTGGCGGCGACGGAGAGGTCGATGGATTTGGTGAGAATGACCGCCATCTGGCCAAGCGCCAGAATGATGAGGATGGACGTATCATTGAATATATTGACGAGATTGCCGGGCCGGCCGAAGCCGGGTGCGCGCAGGGCAAAGCCCGCAATCATGACGATGATGATGCCCGCCAGCAGCCATTCGCGATTTTTGAGTAGACGTTGCATGTTCGTGGCCCCTCTCAGGCATTGCCGGTGGCGGCGCGCACCAGCTTTTCCGGAGAAAAATCGGCGCGTTCGAACTGGCCCGCCATCAGGCCTTCGCGCATCACGATGGCGCGGTCGGACATGCCGAGGATTTCGGGAAGTTCGGATGAAATCATGATGATGGACAGGCCTTCGGCGGCAAGCTCGCTGATGAAGCCGTGCACGGCGGCCTTGGAGCCGATATCGATGCCCTTGGTTGGTTCATCGAGAATGATGACCTTCGGCTGGGTGGCGAGCCACTTGCCGATCACCACCTTCTGCTGGTTGCCGCCCGAAAGGGTGCCAACAGGCACCGAAAGGGCGGCGGCGCGCAGATCGAGCCGTGCGGCATATTTGCGCGCCAGCGCGAATTCATTTGCGGCGGCGAGAAAACCTTTGCGCGAGGTGCGGGTGAGGGAGGGCAGCGACATGTTCTGGTAGATCGGCATATCGAGCGCCAACCCGTGGCGGCCCCGCTCTTCCGGCACATAAACGATGCCGGCGCGGATCGCATCTTCCGGCGAGCGGATGGCGAGCGGCTGGCCGTTCAGCGTCACCTCTCCCGAAGCCGGGCGGGTGATGCCGAACAGCGACTGGCAGAGTTCGGAGCGCCCGGCGCCGATCAGTCCATAAAGACCGAGAATTTCACCCTTGCGCAGATTCAGCGAAATATCGCGGAATTCGGTCTGATGTGAATAATCGCGTACTGAAAGAACCGTTGGACCAAGGGGGACGGCCTGTTTGGGAAAGGCATTCGTCACGTCGCGGCCAACCATCAGTCGCACGATTTCATCTTGCGGGGTGGTGGCAAGCGTGCCAGCGCCAACCATTATTCCGTCACGGAACACGGCATAATTCTCGGCGATTTCATAGACTTCATCGAACTTGTGGCTGATGAAGAGGATCGCCTTGCCCTGCCGCTTGAGGTTTTCGACGATGCGAAAGAGGTCATCGATCTCCTTGCGCGAAAGAGCGGCGGTCGGTTCGTCCATGATAACGATACGCGCCTCGACGGACAGCGCTCTGGCGATTGCGACCAGATGGCGCTGCGCAATCGACAGGTCTTTCAGCCGAATGGAAGGATCGATGGTGCTTTCCAGCTGTTCCAGCAAAATTCTGGCGCGCGTGTTGATGGTCTTCCAGTCGATCAGGCCGAAACGGCCTTTTGGCGCATGGCCGAGGAAGATGTTTTCGCCGACCGAAAGCTCATCGAACAGCACGGTTTCCTGATGAATGGCGGTAACGCCTGCATCGATGGCATCCTGTGCGCTGTGAAAGTGGACAGTCTTGCCATCCAGCAGGATTTCGCCTTCGTTCGGGCGATAGATGCCGGTGAGGATTTTGACGAGCGTGGATTTGCCCGCGCCGTTCTCGCCGATCAGCGCGGTAACCTTGCCGGGGTAGAGTGCAATATCGACGCTATCCAGCGCTCTAACGCCAGGGAATATCTGGCTGATGCCGCGCATTTCCAGAATGGGCGTGGGGCTGGGGGCCTCTGTCATGTTGATGGTTTGGGTTTCAGCACGCATTATCAGGTCTTACCGGTCAGTTTCGAGTGAAGTGATCGGGGCTACCCCCCTCTGCCCTGCCGGGCATCTCCCCCACAAGGAAGGAGATCGGCCAGAAGAAAACGCTCGCTCACTCGCAACGTTGGAGATGGCCGAGAGGCCGCCGCATATCGATCTCCCCCTTGTGGGGGAGATGCCCGGCAGGGCAGAGGGGGGTGACCTCCGCACCGCCGGATATTATCAAGATCAAAAAATCTTCGAGAACTGGTCGATATTCTTTGCGTCATAGATGAACGGGTCAGCCATCGCCGCTTCGCTGTTTTCGCCAACCTTGATCTTGCCCATGCGGCCAGCTTCGATTTCCGAGCCCGGCTTGCCGTCGGTTTCGCCCTTCACCAGGCGATAGGCGATCTGAGTGGCGGAGTAACCGAGGTCGATCGGGTTCCAGATGGCGAATTCCTTTGTCGCACCGGACTTGATGGCGCCCGCCATTTCGGACGGCAGGCCAAGGCCTGTGACGAAGACCTGACCGATCTTGCCCGCATCCTTCACGGCCTGCGAAGCGGCGAGAACGCCGACTGTCGTCGGTGCGACGATGACCTTCACATTCGGCTGCGAGGAGAGCAGTCCCTGCGCTTCGCGATAGCTCTTGTCGGCAAGGTCGTCACCGTACACCGTGGTGACGAGGTTGAGGCCGGGGAAATCCTTCAGCTGCTTTTTCATCTCGCCGATCCAGACATTCTGGTTCGTGGAGGTGGTGGTAGCAGAGAGAATGGCGAAATCGCCCTTGCCGCCTTCCAGATGTGCCGCAGCCAGCTGCAGGCACATCTTGCCGATCAGCGCGTTGGACGAGGGGTTGAGCTGGAGAATGCGGCCTTCAGGTGCTACGCCGGAATCCCAGGAAATGACCTTGATACCGCGCTGTGCCGCCTTTTTCAGTGAAGGAACAACGGCATCAGGATCGTTTGCGGAAATCGCGATGGCATCGACGCCCTGCGCGATCAGCGAATTGATGACTTCAATCTGGCCTTCCGCCGTGGTGCTGGTCGGGCCGGTATAGATGATCTCGACGCCGCCGAGGTCCTTTGCGGCTTCCTGTGCGCCCTTGTTGGCGGCTTCGAAAAAGCCGTTGCCGAGCGATTTGACGACGAGCGCGATCTTGACGTCGGCGGCCTGGGCAACACCGCCCAGTCCCGCGACAGAAAGAGCTGCGCTCAGTGCCAAGACGCTGGTCAATGTTCTGCGTGTAAGTTTCATGTCCCTTTTCCTCCCGTTTTGAACCTTGTTTTTCTCCCCGGCGCTCCTCATGCGACCGAAGAAGAATTCTCCTCATCCGGCGGGCCGGATGTTTTTCCCACGGCACCGGCAATCAGCAATTCGACGCCGGCATTTTCCACCATCCTTGCCGCCTCGTCCGAAATCCCGTCATCGGTGATGATGGTCGTGACGTTTTCGAGCGGGCATAAAATCAGGCTGGACCGTTTTCTGAATTTCGAGGAATCGACCATCACGATCAGCTCTTCCGCCTGCCGCATCAGTTTCTGTTCGCTCTGGATCACCAGCGCATCGGATTCCATAATGCCGAGCGCGCCGACACCTTGCGCACCGAGAAATATCCGCCGCGCATAAAAATTGCGGATCGCATCATTTTCGAAAGGTGACAGGATAAGGCTCTGATCGCGATAGATCGCACCGCCCGGCACGCTGACACTGCATTTGGAATGTTTGACCAGATGTTCGGCAATGGCGAAAGAATTGGTCATCACCTGCAGGCGGCGCGCCGCCATGTAATGCACCATCTGAAATGTCGTGGTGCCGCCATTCAGGATGATCGCGTCGCCATCATTGCAGAGATCGACCGCTTTGCGCGCAATTGCGCGTTTCTTGTCGATATTGACCGATTCGGAAACGCGGAACGGCCGCGCTGCCAGGTTGCCGAGCTGCGGCGGATGGACCGCCTCCGCCCCGCCGCGCACGCGCCGCAACTTTCCCTGAACATGCAAAGACGCGATATCCCTGCGGATCGTCGCTTCCGACGCATCCGTCAGTTCGGCAATATCCTGCACCGTCACGACAGCTTTCTCCTGTGTGGCGCTCAAGATGATGCGATGGCGTTCGCGTTCGTGCATGGGGTCCTCCTGACCGTGATTATTCGCAAACTCTTTACGTTGTCAATCAATAACGATCAAATTAATCAATATCGCGCTGCAGCATGAGAATTTATGATCGTTTTTGATTGACATCTTGCTTTTGGATGCGCGATACCTGGCATTAAAGGAGGCGGGCCGATATCGGCTCCGCGAATGCAGACAGATATTGGGAGGAAGACATGACGGGAACATCCCGCCTTCTCGAAAGCCGTTGGGACGACGCCTATGCGAAGACGCTCGATGAGCCGGGCAAGCTACTTTATCGCTCCAATTTGCTCGGTGCCGACAAACGCATCACCAATTACGGCGGCGGCAATACGTCCGCGAAGGTGCTCGAGGTCGATCCGCTGACGGGCGAGAAGGTCCGCGTCATGTGGGTGAAGGGTTCCGGCGGCGATGTCGGCACCATCAAGCTTGATGGTTTTGCAACGCTTTATCTCGAGAAGCTGGAAGCGCTGAAGGGCATTTATAAGGGCGTTGAAGACGAGGACCGCATGGTCGGTTTCCTGCCGCACTGCACCTTCAACCTCAACCCGCGCGCCGCCTCCATCGATACGCCGCTGCACGGTTTCGTGCCCTATGACCATGTCGATCATATGCATCCCGATGCGATCATAGCGATTGCCGCCTCGAAGAATTCGAAAGAACTGACGCAGCAGATCTTTGGCGATGAAATCGGCTGGCTACCCTGGCGTCGGCCCGGTTTCCAGTTGGGTCTCGATCTGGAGGCTTTCGTCAAGGCCAATCCTGGGGCCAAGGGCGTGGTGCTTGAAAGCCATGGCCTCTTTACCTGGGATAACGACGCCAAGGCTTGCTACGAACTGACGCTCGCCATCATCAACAAGGCGATCGAGTGGTTTGCGGAAAAGACCGAAGGCAAAGTGATTTTCGGCGGTGCCGTGGCCAAGAGCCTGCCAATTGCCGAACGCCGCGCCATTGCCGCCCGGCTGATGCCGGAAATCCGTGGCCGCATCGGCCGCGAGGAACGCAAGCTCGGCCATTTTGATGATCAGGATGCGGTTCTGGAATTCGTCAATTCTAAGGATCTGAAGCCGCTCGGGAACCTCGGGACATCCTGCCCGGACCATTTCCTGCGCACGAAAATTCGTCCGCTGATTCTCGATCTCGATACAGCGAACCCGGATGTGGACGCGCTCACGGCCGCTCTCGACGCGGCGCTGGAGGCTTACCGCGCGGATTATACGCGCTATTATGAAGCCTGCCGCCACGATAATTCGCCAAAGATGCGCGATCCGAACCCGGTGATCTTCCTGATCCCCGGCGTCGGCATGTTGTCCTTCGCCAAGGACAAGGCCACCGCCCGCATCGCCGCCGAGTTTTATGTAAACGCCATCAACGTCATGCGCGGCGCGTCCACCGTATCGGAGTATCAGGGTCTTCCCGAGCAGGAAGCCTTCGATATCGAATATTGGCTGCTGGAAGAAGCAAAGCTGCAACGCATGCCGAAGCCGAAAAGCCTTGCCGGGCGCGTGGCTTTCGTTACAGGCGGTGCCGGCGGCATCGGCCGGGCAACCGCGGAACGGCTGGCAGGCGAGGGCGCCTGCGTTGTGCTGGCGGATATTGACGAAGCGGCGCTGGAGGCCGCCAGGGGTGATTTAGCCAAGCGTTACAGTGGCGATGCGGTCCGTACCGTCAAGCTTGATGTGACGCAGGAAGATGCCGTCATTTCCGCCTTTGCGAAAGCGAGCGTGGAATTCGGCGGTGTGGATATTCTGGTCTCCAATGCCGGCATCGCCTCCTCCGCGCCGGTGGAAGACACAACGCTTGCCATGTGGAACAAGAATATCGACATTCTCGCGACAGGCTATTTCCTCGTTTCGAGAGAAGCATTCCGGCTGCTGCGGCGACAGAATCTCGGCGGCAACGTCGTTTTTGTCGCTTCCAAGAATGGCCTTGCCTCTTCTCCCAATGCGTCGGCCTATTGCACGGCGAAAGCTGCGGAAATTCATCTCGCCCGTTGCCTTGCGCTCGAAGGGGCGGAAGCGGGCATTCGCGTCAACACTGTCAATCCCGATGCCGTCCTGCGCGGTTCGAAGATCTGGAGCGGCGAATGGCGCGAGCAGCGCGCGGCGTCTTCCAAGATCGAGGTGACCGATCTGGAGGAACATTACCGCAAGCGGTCGATGCTGAAGCTGAACGTCTTTCCGGAAGATATCGCCGAGGCGATCTACTTCCTGGCGTCCGACGCCTCCGCCAAATCGACCGGCAACATCATCAACGTCGATGCCGGTAATGCGCAGAGTTTTACGCGATAAGGCGTTTGGCGCCTTCTTATTTCCGTCATTCCGGCCTTGTGCCGGAATCCAGCCAGCCCAACTCCTTGGGCTGAAGGAACTTATCCCGCCGCGCGGACGCGCGTCGACCGGACACCGGCACAGTGCCGGTATGACGGAGATAAGGTCTATAAGCTAAGCATGCACGGGACCAATTCCGGGGAGGAAGAAATGACCGAGACGAAAATCGCCGCTGATGTTATCGCGGCTGAAAACGAAAAACGCATTGTCGCGCTGACGCAAGATTACGATGCGCTTGGCAACCAGCTTGGCCGCCGCAACATTGATGTCGATGCCATCGCCGCCAAGGTGGCGGAGTTTTTCGTCGCCGTGCCTTCCTGGGGCGTTGGTACCGGTGGCACCCGTTTTGCCCGTTTTCCCGGCACTGGCGAGCCGCGCGGCATTTTCGACAAGCTCGATGATTGCGCCGTCATCAACCAGCTGACACGGGCGACGCCCAACGTTTCCCTGCATATTCCGTGGGATAAGGAAGACCCGAAGCGATTGAAGGCGCATGCCGATGCGCTGGGCCTCGGTTTCGACGCCATGAATTCCAACACGTTTTCGGACGCGCCGGGCCAGAGCCATTCCTACAAATACGGGTCGCTGAGCCACACGGATGCCGCCACGCGTCGGCAGGCCGTCGAGCACAACATCGAGTGCATCGAAATTGGCAATGCCATCGGTTCCAAGGCGCTAACGGTGTGGGTGGGCGATGGCTCCAACTTCCCCGGCCAGAGCAATTTCACCAGGAGTTTCGAGCGTTATCTCGCGGCCATGGCGGATATCTACAAGGCGCTGCCAGATGATTGGCGCATCTTTTCCGAACACAAGATGTACGAGCCGGCCTTCTATTCCACCGTGGTACAGGACTGGGGCACCAATTACCTCATCGCCAATACGCTCGGCGAAAAGGCCTTCTGCCTCGTTGATCTCGGCCATCATGCGCCGAACACCAATATCGAGATGATCGTCGCCAGGCTCATCCAGTTCGGAAAACTCGGCGGTTTCCATTTCAACGACAGCAAATATGGCGATGACGATCTGGATGCCGGCTCGATCGAGCCCTACCGGCTGTTCCTTGTCTTTAACGAACTGGTGGACGCCGAACATCGCGGCGTGAAGGGTTTCCATCCCGCGCATATGATCGATCAGTCGCATAATGTGACGGACCCGATCGAGAGCCTGATCTCCAGCGCCAATGAAATCCGCCGCGCTTATGCGCAGGCCTTGCTGGTGGATCGCATGGCTCTCGATGGCTATCAACAGGAGAATGATGCGATGATGGCTTCAGATACGTTGAAACGGGCTTATCGTACCGATGTCGAGCCTATTCTCGCCATGGCGCGACATAAGGCCGGCGGCGCAATTGATCCGATTGCGACCTATCGTGCCAGCGGCTACCGCAAGCGGGTGGCTGCAGAACGCCCGGCATCCATAGGCGGTAGCGGCGGCATCGTGTAGTCCTCTCGCGCTTTAGGTGGAGGAGCGCCGGAGGGCAGGGCTTATGAAACCTAGATGTGATCGCCTTGCCTCCGTATCCCCTCAGATCGGGGGGATTTTGCCGAGAGGGATGAAGCCGCTGATCGTTGCGCGTCCTTGGTCGACAACCAGATCGACGGAGGCGCGGTCGGCGCCACTGGCGAGCGCGCGTAGCAGTTTGCGGGCGGTTTCGATGGTGGACTGCAGCTGCGGGAAAGCCTGCTTCGCATTGTCCGACCAGGCTCCGAGCTTTTCGATCTCCAGCTTGAACTGCCCCGACAGGTAACCTTCGTTGTCGAAGGAGAAGGGGCCGGTGATCCGCATGATGCGGCCTTCGCCGATATCGGCAACGAGGCGACGAAGCTCTCCGCTGGTGCCGTATAGGCCGGATTTGTCGGTGCCATCCACCATGCCTGCCTTACCGGCGAGCGTCACATCAAGAATGGCGTCCAGTCGCGGAAGCACCTGCGGCCAATCCTTGATGACGGTGGCCGAATCCGTGAGCGTGATCGCACCGTCGAGGTCTGCGCCGTTCTGGCGCAGATGCATCTCCGTCTTGACGGCGTCAAAGTCGATCGTCTGACCGGTGACGGAAGAAACCGCCTGTGCCTTCAGCCCGTCGATCACGAGCGAGCTGCGGTCGATGCCTTTCAGTTTAGTAACGATGCTGGACTGCATGTTTTTCCATTCTGCCGAGACCGTCAGGCCATGCGCGGAGCGTATTTCAGCAGGCGAATCGAGTTCCCAGACGATATGGCCGGGATTATAGACCTGCGCTGCCGAGCGCAGTTCGCCGAAGGACGCCGACACGCCGTTCTGGCTGTCATCCACCGTCACCTTGGAGCAGAAGAGGCCGATGCGGAAGGGGTAACCCTTGAAGGCGATATCGCCGCATTCGCCGCTGACGCTGCGGGCCTGCGACGGGGAGATGACGTTCAGGACCGTCTGCTTCAATTTCTCGGCGGCGTAAAACCACCCCGCCGTATAAAGTCCGATAACCACCAGAATGGCGATGGCGAGCCAGAGGAATTTCTTGGCCGTGCCGGATTGGCTTGACGCTGCCATATTGATCTCCGATGAACAGACTTCAGGGAATTTTGATTTGGCTTGGGATATGGACGATTTTTGGGTCTTTGGCTACGGTTCGTTGATGTGGAACCCCGGCTTCGCCTTTGCGGAGAGGCAGCAGGCCCGGCTTCACGGGTACCGGCGCTCGCTGTGCATCAGTTCCAATTTCTACAGAGGCACGGAGGAAAGGCCCGGCCTCGTTCTCGGGCTCGAGCGTGGCGGTTCCTGCCTCGGCGTTGCGTTCCGCGTGCGCGGCCCGGACCGTGACCCCGTCATGGATTATCTGCGCGAGCGGGAGCTTGTGACGAACGTTTACAAGGAGCGGCTGGTAACCGTGACGCTCGCTGAAGGTCGCCGTGCCACCGCCGTCACTTATGTTGCCGACCCCGCGCATGAGCAATATATCGGCGGTCTTGGTGTCGCCGAATCAGCTGTTATCATTGCCGCAGCAACCGGGCGTTCCGGTCCGAACACGGATTACGTCTTCAACACCGTGCGGCACCTGCAGGAAATGGGCATTCGCGATTCACTCCTTGAAAACATCGCGAAGAATGTCGATACGCTTTCCGCTCAACCGGCGATGTTCTCGCGGCCCTGAAGCTCGGCGATCCGCTTGACGGCGCTCGGTGGCAGCGGCAGGCTCGGATTGTTGCGTGCCGTTTCCAGCAGCAACTCGTCGCTCGCCTTCTCCGTGACCTCGATCAGCCGCTTGAAGAAAACGTCAGGGTCCAGCCCCGGCTCGATGGCAGGCAGGATACGTACCTTGAAGTGACCTGGGTAACGCATGGTGGACCGTCGTGGCCAGAAGAGGCCGGGATGCATGGCAACGGGAATGACAGGAACCTGAAGATCACGGTATAGTCTTGCGATGCCGTAGCGATATTCAGGCTCGGCGCCCGGCGGGCGGCGCGTCCCCTCGGGATAGATTATCAACTCTCGGCCGGCGGCCATTTCCTCTTTCGCGCGTTCCATAACCTTCAGCATCACCTTGCCGCGCGCGGCGCGGTTGACCGGAATCATACGCTGCTTCATCGCGTACCAGCCGAATAGCGGTATCCAGAGCAGTTCGCGCTTCAGGATGTAGACAGGGTCGCGCAGGTTGGGAAGCAGCGCATAAGTGTCCCAAAAAGACTGATGCTTCGGCGCAAAAATGCAGCCTGTTTCGGGGATGTGTTCAAGACCCTCGATTTTGAAAGTCGTGCCAACGATGACCTTCATCAGCCAATGGTTGGACCGCGCCCAGTTCTTGGGGATTTCGTAGGCGATCCTACGGGGAAGAATGAAATATATCGGCGTCAACACGATCATGCGGACGATGAGATTGAGGTAAAACAGCGTATTGAAAAGAAAAGATCGCAGCTTGAGCATCAACAGCCTTCCCGGGGCGCAGCCGTTCCGACGCCTTGGAAAGGCGTCGGTGCGGATGCCGATGCCAGACGCCTACACGAAAACAAGGGGCGGCAGCAAGCGTGTTTCTGGCAGCTTACGAGGAGGCTGCCGTTACTTTCGGCGCCGTGTGGTCGATTGGGGCCTTGCGCAGGCCGTCACCTTTTCCGAAGCCGGTAAGGTCACGCGCCGCCGCTGCCACGAATTTCAGATATTCGTACAGCATCGTTCTCACAACATCCGGTTCAACGAACCAGTTCGTGCGGGCAAGATCGGCACTGATGACGGGATAGGCGATGAATTCCGTCTGCGGACTTGCGCTGCGCAACTCATGCAGGCTGCGGTGCATGTGATAATTGTTTGTGACAACGACAATGGAGGAATAGTTGTGATCGCGTATCCAGCTCGCCGCTTCGTTGGCGTTGCCAATCGTATCTATCGCCTTGTACCCCATATCGACGCAGCAGGAGAACATGTCGGATGAGCCTTGCGTCATCTTGCGAATTTGGGAACGGGTGGTGGCGGGATTGACGCCAGAGATCAACAGCCGCTTTCCGACGCCATCCCTCAGCAGACCCACCGCCTGCTCGATGCGCTGGTAACCACCGGTCAGAACGATGATGGCGTCCCCCCTTGCGCTTTCAGGTGGGCGCATGGAGGCGACGGAATCAGCAAACCACAGAAAGCCGCCTGAGAAAACGCCGAGAAGTATGAGGCAGAGGAGGATAAAACCACGAATAAAGCGGCGCAGGGGACCACGCCGCGACAACAGGCCCTTTCTGGCCGGTCGCATCGTTGTCTGGTCCTGGTCCATCCGACTCACAAACATTCCTCCTGAATACTCGCCGATTAAGGCAAGGAACAGGCGTTTTTGTCCACCGCCTGCAGGTTACATGCGGCTTGTGACATGTTCGGATTGCCCCAAAATGACGGGATCATTTCAGGACGCCAGCCCGTCGCTTTTTGACGGATCCGAACGAACACGGTCGATATCGTCGATGGTGCGGATGACAGTCACGCGTGCCGTCAAGGTGGTAAGCAAGGCGATGATGATCATGGTCATGGCAATGCCTAGATAACCACCCAAACCAACCGAGAATGAACCGAAAAGCGCGCTCGCCTGATCGCTTTGCGGCGTAGCAACAGTGCTTGACTGCCAGAAGCCGGCCACGAGAAACACCGCTGCTGCCAACGCGCTGCCGGCGGCGGCCCCCTTGAGGCTGATCTTCAGGAAGTGTTTTTGAAATTCCCGGGCCACGAAACTGCTTTCGGCGCCGACGAAATGCAGAACCTCCACAATATGGCGGTTGCCGGAAAGCGCGCCGCGGGTGGCAAATACGACGGTCAACACCATGGCGGTGAAAACGAGAATGAGCACGCCGACACCGATCATCACGGTGGTTCTGGCCATGGAAACCAGCCTGTCTACCCAGGTGCGGTGGTCGTCCAGAAAGGCCTGCGGGATTTCCGTCTTCAGCATATCCCGCATGGCCTGGAAATCGGGCGGATTGGTCTCGTCGATGGTGATGACAACGAGGCGCGGCACCGGCAGTTCGGAAAGGTCGAGGCCGCTGCCGAGCCATGGCTCCAGCAAACGTGACGTCGCCGCATCATCAAGGATCGTGCCGTCGCGCGTGCCGACGAAGGTCAGCGCCAGCGTGCGCGCCTTGTTCAACGCCGCGTTCATGTCCAAACCGTCTTCCGGCTTGATCTGGATGGTGATTTCCCGGGAAATCTGGCTCTGCCAGGTGGCGGCGGTGGCGCGCACCATGGAGACGGCACCAAGCGTCAGGCAGGCGAGAAAGGCCATGATGGCGATCACCACCATCAGCGCATTGCCCTGAATGTTGGAGGGCGGCAGGATGGGCGCCATGGGACGGATGCGCATGGGCGGGCGCTTCGGCTGGGCCGCTTCGGGCTTCAATTGATTGCGGGTGATCTCATTCATAGATATCGAGCCGCCCTTCGGTCAGGATCATCCGGCGTGCATCGATCTGGTCCATCAGTGCGAAATCATGGGTGGCGATGACGACAGCCGTACCCAGCCTGTTGAGTTCGAGAAAAAGGTTGAGGAGGCGCTTTGCCATCGGCGGGTCGACGTTGCCGGTTGGTTCGTCGGCCAGCAGGATTTCGGGCTGGTCCATCAGCGCTCGGGCAATGGCGGCGCGCTGCTTTTCCCCGCCAGAAAGAATGGCCGGTAGCACATTGATACGCTCACCAAGCCCCACCCATTTCAGGAGTTCGATCACGTCGTTGCGATAAGCGCTTTCTTCCTTGCCGCGCACACGCAGCGGCAGGGCGACATTCTCATAGGTCGTCAGATGGTCAAGCAGCCGAAAATCCTGGAACACGATCCCAACGCGGCGGCGCAGCATCGGCAGTTCGCCACGCGGAATGCGGGAAACGTCACGGTTGAACATACGGATATGGCCGCGCGTTGGCTGAAGCGACATCAAAAGCAGGCGCAGCAGCGTCGTTTTGCCCGCACCCGACGGGCCGGTTAGAAACTGGAACGACCCTTTGGGAATATCGAAGGTCATGTCCCTCAGGATTTCGGGTCCCATGCCGTAACGCAACCCGACATTTTCGAAATGGATCAACGGACTTCCAGTCTCTTCGTTTCGTGGTGGTTCGCAAGCCGCTGGGGTAAAGCCGGCGGGCGCGGTCTAGCCCGGTTCGGAACGCCCGGCGAGCGGTTTTTGCGAAGCATTAACCATTTAAATTTAAAACTTGGCAGGATTCGTTGCAATGCCCAGTTTTGCGGGCCGGGAAACCTCACCCCAGGGAATTCTATGGCTATGTTCCGTTCATCTCGCCGGCAAGCGGCATTCGACTTTGACCTCCTGATGCCGGAAACGCCCACGCGCCGGACGGCGCGGACGACATGTCCCGACCGCGATGTCGTAGACGCGGAATTTGTCACCATCAAGGAAAACCGCGCGCGGCAGCCGGGAAACGACAATCGTGGAACGACTTCGCAGCATAAAGCAAAAACGCCCGTCACCGTGGGCGCGGTTGGTCTTGCCCTCATCGGCTGGCTGGATCGCAGGTTGTCGCGCCTGTCCGCCGATGCCTATTCGGCGCTGGTGGCAGGCCTCGCCATTTTTGTCTTCATCTGCTCCGGCGGCCTGTCTGTCGTCGTGCCGGAAAAAACGGCGGTCGCCGCCCCGGTTAACCCGCTTGCCATTTCCCATGTCACCATCACGCCGCAGGAGGCGGGCGGCATGGATATTTTGCTCATCAACGGCATCGTGGAAAACAATGGTAGCGATTTGGAAGAGGTGCCCGCCATTCGCGCCGATCTCTTCGCCGCCAAGGGACAGCTGGTCGCCAGCATGGTCATCGAACCGCCGGTCAAGCAGATGCAACCGGGTTTGAGCCACGGTTTTTCGGCAAAGTTGCGCCATCCCGGTGGAAAAACGCCCGAGATCAAGCTTTCCTTCGTTGAGGCGGGTGCGCCCGGACGCTGACTGTGCTAACGCCTGTCTTCTATTTTTACTGAAAGGTAAAATCGGCAAGGCGCAGCACAGGAGTAAGAATGCCCGTCGTCCGTGGAAAAAACATCGAGCCGCTTTACAGCGCCGAGCAGATCGCCGAGCGCAATCGCGACATGGCCAAGCATATCGCCAGCGGCCCGACCAAGGATTTGCTGGTCATTGCCGTGCTCAAAGGATCGTTCATTTTCGCGGCCGACCTCATCCGCGCGCTGCATGACAGCGGCCTTGCACCTGAAGTCGAGTTCATCACGCTCTCGAGCTATGGCACCGGCACGGTTTCGCAAGGCGTCAGGATCGTCAAGGATATCGATAGCGACGTTAAGGACCGCGATGTCCTTCTGATCGATGATATTCTCGAATCCGGCCGTACGCTGCGTTTTGCCAAGGAACTGCTTTATGAGCGTGGCGCCCGCAATGTTACCATCGCCGTGCTGCTCGACAAAAAGGTCAAGCGTAAGGAAGATCTGGAGGCCGATTATGTCGGTTTCGAATGTCCTGACTATTTCGTCGTGGGTTACGGCATGGATGTGGCCTATGCCTTCCGCGAACTGCCCTTCGTCGGGGTGGTGACAGGCGACGCCTGAGCATCTTTGCCCGTGCCGGAACGGCACAGGACGGAGACGCCTCATTAACCATTCACCCAGCCAAGGGTTGGGTGTTTACCTCTTGAAAAGAGGAGCCTGCGATGTTGCTCACGGCTGGAAATGATGCCCAGGAGCAATGAGTAATGGCGAAGATTCTGATTACCGAAGACGAGGATGCGCTGCGTTCTTTCGTGGCGCGGGCCCTGCGTCTCGACGGTCACGAGACCCATGAGGCGGCTGACGGCGAGCAGGGGCTGGAGAAGCTCCAGGAAACCAGTTTCGATCTTCTTCTTTCTGATATCCGCATGCCGGTCATGGATGGCATCGAGCTGGCGCATCGCGCCGCCGAGAGCTTCCCGGCCATGCGCATTTTGTTGATGACCGGTTATGCCGAGCAGCGCGAACGGGCGGATGATCTGTCGACGAAGATCGTGGACGTGGTTTCTAAACCCTTTGCGCTTCCGGATATTCGCAAGGCCGTGGCGCGGGCGCTTGCGGCCTGAGCTACAGGATTGCAGAGATTAAAGGGCGGCCCTCGGGCCGCCTTTTTTGTTGCGGAGTTGTCAGCGTTCCAGTCCGTCATGCTCGGGCCTGTCCCGAGCATCTGCGACGTATCGGTTTCATGGGAGGTTGGCAGATCCTCGGCACAAGGCCGAGGATGACGTCAGAGTGTTTCGCGACCTGTCTCTGGTACCTCTTCCCGCTACTTTTCGGGACAGCGGCGAAATTAAAGTGCCGGGCCGGATCGTCGTGAATGGCTTCAGACCTCACCGAATATCTAGCAACCGCTCCAGATAACGCCGCTCCACCTCGCCCGGTGGGTTGTTGCCGAGCTTTTCGCGGATGGCGTCAAGAATCTCGCGGGCGCGCTGCACGTCGATCTCGTCAGGCACCTTCACCTGATCGCCAAAGTCAGGGCCGGTGGTGCTGCGCGGGCGGCCAAGCGGGTCGCGGCCGTTCTGACCGCCTTGGCCTGCCATGCCTTCCTGCCCCTGTCCGGGCTGCTGGCCCTGTTGGCGCATGGCCTGCATGATCTGGCCCATCATGTCCTGAGCGCCCTGTCGCAGCGCATTCAGCGCATTGCCCTGACCCTCGACCGCCTGTTCGCCCTGGCTTTTGCCTAGTGCTTCGCCAGCGCCCTGCATCTCCTGCTGTGCCTTGCCGAAGTTTTCGCCCGGCTCCATGCCGAGATCGCGAAGGCCCTGCTGTAATTCGCCGAGTTGCTTGCCGAGCGCATCCTGCTGAGCCCGCAGGTTTTTCAGCGCCTCGCGCAACTGTTCGGCGGTCATCTGGTCGCTTGGCTGTTGCCCGCCCTGTTGACCATTTTGTCCCTGTTCGCCTTGCTGTCCCTGCTGTGGCTGTTGGCCACCTTCGCCCATCTGCTGGTCGTCACCTTCGCCGCCCTGCTGCGGGTCGCCGCGCTGCATGCGGTCGCGCAGCGCCTGATCGAGCTTGAAGGTCTCGTCCATCAGCTTCTGCTGCTGTTGCAGGATTTCGCCCAGCTTGTCGATCTGCTGGCGCATCTTGCTGCTCTGCTGCTGTCCCTGCTGGCCCTGACGTTGCGGGCGGCCAGCCTGCAAATTGTTCATCATGCGCTGCAGCTGCGAAAGCATTTCCTGCGCCGCATCGCGATTGCCGGAACGGGCAAGGTTCTCGATCTGGTTCATCATGTTTTCCAGATCGCGCTGACGCAACACGTTTTGTGCCTGTTGGTTCATGTTGGCTTGCGGCGCATTCTGCATGCGTTGCGCAAGCTCGCTCATGAACTGCTGCATAGCCTCGCGCAGCTCCTGCATGAGCTTGGCCACTTCTTCATCGGAGGCATTGCGCTGAAGCGCCTCGGAAAGGGCGGTCTGTGCATCGCGCAGGCGCTTTTCCGCCTGCGAAAGATCGCCATCCTCAATGCCGAGCGCGATCTCCCAGAGATAATCCGCCGTGTTCTTCAGCATCTCCTCATTATAGGCGAGCCGCATGCGGGTCTGCGCCGATTGCAGTAGGAGATAATGCGTCGTGTTGGGAATGGTCTCTTCCGGGCGCATTCCAACCGCCTCGTTATAGGCGATCGCCTTCGGCATCTGGCGTGTGTCGAGCGAAAAAATCTGCCGCTGTTCGGCAATGGAAGCAGCCAGCGGTTCGGAGAAATTACGGCCCGGCAGCACCATTTCATGCGCGGGGCTACGACCGGTCTGGCCGGCGCCGTCAGTGGCGACGAGCGTGATGCGCACGCGTTTGCCCGCCATCGGATGTTCGGTCAGGTTGCGGCTGGTCAGCCCCTTGATCTCGCGGTTGTTCTGTCGCGGCAGATCGAGCTTGAATTCGGGCGGCGGGTAAAGCGCTGTAGCGCCTTCTGCGATGCCGACGGGCTCGATGATGGCATGGGCTTCCTTCAGGCCATAATCGTCTTTGGCCGTGAAGCCGATTTCCAGCGCGCCATTGACGGCGCGGCGCGGCATGTTGTCGAAGGCGATGCTGGGCGGCTGGTCGGGAATGACGTTGAACACCCATTGTTCGCCATTGGCGGTGATCATGCCGCTTTCGGTGACATC